>JBDRZL010000022.1 GCA_039803925.1 candidate division WOR-3 bacterium
AGGTTCTGGTAAGTTCAATGTGTGGCTAAGTGGAATTGCTAAAGTTAAAGGATTTTTATTAAATCAATATGTCTTCATAAAAGAGATATATAGGAAATAGTTACAATTTAATCCCTTTTATTTTAATAAAAATTGTCTGAAAATTTTTTAAACTTTAAAGAATTAATTTAAAAAAAATTTTTTAAAAAATTAAAATTAATCATTACTTCTAAATTTTTAAAAGTTATATTAAAATTAAAAAAGGAGGTTAACCTATGGAAGGTTTTATTCAGGTTATATTCCTGTATATGCTCCTTGGTACTCCTATGCTATCCCTGACAGATTATAGTTCTGCATTGAAATAACACAGGATAAAATAGTAATAAGAGGTCCCTGTGATAATGTGAAAATTGATTGTGAATCAGGTAAGGAGGTTGATTTAGAACTTAAGAGGAAGTGATTTTATTCCCCTCTTAGAAAATTAACTGCCTTTTTAACATCTTCATAAGTATCAAGGTCAATCCAGAAGTAACCTGAAACCTGGAAAATATTAAGTTTTGCTCTTTTAATTATTTCACTTATTGTTATCTTTTCCTTTTCTTTTTCAAGTTCTATTGCAAATTTTAAAAAATTTTTATCAATTATAATAAAACCTGTATCGTAAGCATTGAACCTTTCAATATTTTTACCTATTTCAATAACTTTTCCATTTTCATAATAAACCTTTGTAGCTTCATCTTTATCTATATATTTACCGATCTCATCCACTATAAGCCCTTCACCATTAATTGCTTCTTTTAAAAAGTCCTTTTCATATATATGATCACCCATAAGAACTATAAATTTTTCTCCCTCCTCAACATAATCCTTTAAAAGGTAAAGGGAATAACCATTTTCTCTCTCAGGGTATTCATTTATAACAATTTTCGCTTTTATCCCGTTATTTTCCACAAACTCTTTTAATTTTCTTGAAAATTTTGGATTTACGACTATTAAAAATTCTTCTACAAATTCCTCAAGATTTTTTATATTTCTGAGCAATATTTCTTTTCCTTTAATTTTAAAAAGTGACTTTGGAATATTATTGGAAATTGGTTTTAACCTTTCACCTGTTCCTGCTGAGAGAATAACTGCTTTTTTTAATTTTTCTTTTACTTTCATTTTTTTTCTCCTTATTTATTATTAATGATAACATATTTTTAGCTTCTTCCTGAGATTAAACCCCAAGAGAAGAAAAAGCAAAATTATTAAATTTCTTAAAAGAGAAATAAAGCCTGTTTTTGGCTCTCTTCCGAATATTTCAAAACATCCACATTCAAATACCTTTCCATTTATAATTACATAAATTATTGCTAAGGTAAAAATAAAAATAAGAAAAATTAAGGAAAAATATGCACCTTCCCTTAAAAATCCAATAATTAAAAAAATTCCTGAAAAAATTTCAATAAAGGGTAAAGTTAAAGAAAATATATTTATGATTTTTATAGGTAATATACCGTATTTTGCAACTGTTAAAGAAAATTCAAAAATGTTACTTAATTTGGTATATCCTGAATAGATAAATAAAACTCCTAAGATAACTTCAACCAAAAAGAGTAAAATTCTATTTATAAAAAATCTATTCAAGGGGATAACCCTTTTTATTCCATTCATAAAAGCCCCCTGTATAAATTGTAATTTCTTTAAATCCCAATTCTTTTAAAAGTTCGGCAAGTTTGAAGGAAAGCTCACAGAATCCCCCATCACAGTATATAATTATTTTTCTTTCCGTATCAAGTATTGAAATAAAATTTAATGGATTGGAATAAAACTCAGGGTAAGGTATATTTATTGCAGCCTTTATATGCCCTTTTAAATACTCTTCCCTTTCTCTTGCATCAATAAGAAGTATATCATCCCTTCCGATTAAATTTAAAAGTTTTTCAGAATCAATAAATGAAATTTCAGGATACTTTTTTGAAAGAAGGAAAACTTCTGTATTTTCTGGAAAAAGAGGGATTTTTTTATAAAAGGCAAAAAAGATTCCAAAAGTAAATGAAATTAAAAAAATTAGAATAGATTGTAATATAAATTTCATTTATTTAAAAAAAGAAGAAGACTCTCCTTTTTATAAAAAATCTTGCAACAAAAAATCCAAAGAGAAAACCACCAATGTGAGCAAAAAAAGCAATATTTGTAAAGGAGTAACCAAGAGATAAAAAACCATTAAAAAATTGTGTTATAATCCAGAAACCAAGAAATATGAAAGCAGGAATCGGTACTATATCCCAGAAGAAAAAGTATGTAACAAAGGTTAATATCCTCGCAAAAGGGAATAAGACAAAATAAAAACCCAAAACCCCTGAAATTGCACCAGAAGCGCCAATCATTGGAACTTTTAAACCTGGATTAAAAATTGTTTCAAGAACTATTCCTGCAATTCCAGCAGATATAAAAAATACCGGAAACCAGAAAAATCCAAGAACATCCTCCACATTGTCACCAAATATATGAAGGTAAAGCATATTGAAAAATAAATGGGCCCAACCTCCGTGAATAAAAATTGAAGTGATAAAAGTGGGGAGTCTCTTTAAAGGTTCTTTAAAAAATAAATAGGGGATAAATCCGTTTTCATAAATAAAGATTTTCTGAGATTCCCCGGGTAAAATAAATTCATAAATAAATATTATTAAAGAGGTTATTATTATCGCATAAGTCCAAAAGGGAAATCTTCTTGAAGGTATATTATCTCTTAAAGGTAACATATTATTCTATAACCTTATAAATTAATGTCCTTTCCGCAGGTTTATCAAGACTGAAATCAAGGGAACTTTTTAAAATTTTTTTTGCCTCTTCAATTTTTCTTTCATCATTACATCTTATCTCATATATTTTTCCCCCTTTTTTAACATAAGAGCCAACTTTTTTATGAAGTATAATTCCAGCAACGGGATCAATTTTATCTTCTTTTTTAAATCTTCCTGCTCCTAAAATTCTCGCTGCCTCTCCAACAAGTTTTGCATCCATTCTTGTAATGTAACCTTCAACTTCAGATTCAACAAATTCAATAAATTTTACTTTTATAAAATCATCAATTCTTGAAAATTCAAGAAGTTCTGTGTTCCCTCCATGCTCTTTAATCATTTCAAAAAACTTTTTTAAGGCTTTTCCATTTTTTCTTAAATTATCAACCATTTCTTTACCTGAATCAAGGTTATCTACTTTTTTAGCCATTAAAAGTAAATGAGCGCATAGATTTTTTACAACAATGTCTAAATCCCTTATTTCTGCACCGTTTAAATAAAATACAGTCTCCATAACTTCAAGCCGATTTCCAACCATAAAACCAAGAGGTTCATTCATATCAGTTATTAAAGATTTTGCATTTACTCCCATTTTTTTTGATATACTTACAAGGGATTCAGCAAGATTTTTTGCATCATCGAATTTTCTCATAAAGGCTCCTGAACCTATTTTTACATCAAATATGATTCCCTCAAGATTCAGCGATAGTTTCTTTGATAGGATACTTGCTGTTATCAAAGGAATTGAGGGAACTGTTCCTGTTACATCCCTTATTGAATAAATTATTCTATCGGCAGGAGCAATTTCCTCTGATTGACCTATTATTGAACACCCAACTTTTTTAACAATTCTTCTAAATTCTTCAATGTTTAAATCTGTTTTATAACCAGGAATTGATTCCAATTTATCAACCGTTCCACCTGTATGACCTAGTGAGCGTCCTGAAATCATGGGTATATAAACATTTAAGGATGCCATTATAGGAGCAAGGATAAGTGATACTTTATCACCAACTCCTCCTGTTGAATGTTTATCAAGAAGCGGTGATACACCAAGAATATCAATAGTTTTACCGGAATTCCTCATTGCCTCTGTTAGAAAATATGTTTCGTCTTCATTTAATCCCTGGAAGTAAATAGCCATTAAAAGAGCTGAAATCTGGTAATCTGGAATTTCACCCTTTACTGTTTTTTCAACAAAAAATTCAATTTCTTCTTTTGTTAAAGCTTTGCCATCTCTTTTTTTCTCTATTATACTTAAGATATTAGGTTCCATTTTTTTGAAAGTATTTTTAAGGAATTTAAAAGGTCTTCCTCTTTTAAAAGTAAAATTATTCCTGGTCTTGAGGAAAATATTGCATAAATATGAATTTTATTTTTCTGTAATTCTCTCATTGATTCTTCAAGAATAAAGGGAGAGTCCCCTATTCCGTAACCAACAAGAGTTAATATTCCCATTTTTTTCATAAACTTTATTTTTAATGGATTATAAAGTTCTTTTAGTTCCTTGATAACTTCTTTATCTATTTTTTTAACTTCAACTGCAAAGGAAAGATCAACACCCCTTTCATCCCTTATACCATGAATAAAAAATAAAACATTTATATTTTTTTCATTTAAATAGCTTGCTGTCTGTGGAATTCTGAAATTTTCCTTTGCCTTTTCAAGTAAAAGTAAAGATACTCCCTTTTTCATAACAATTGCCTTAACATAGGAGGTCTCAATTGCCTCATTTTTTATCATTGTATAATCCTCTCTGTTTAATTTTTTAACATAAAATTTTAAGTTATACTTCATCCCCAATGCCACAGCCCTTGGATTTAAAACTTCTGCACCATACTCCGATAAAAATAACATTTCCTCAAAAGATATTTCCTTAATTTTTTTTGATTTCTTCATAATTTTCGGGGGTAAAGCATATATCCCGTCAACATCCTTATAAAATATAACATCTTTTGTTTTTAGAAACACTGCTAAACTTGCTGCTGTTAAATCAGAACCACCTCTTCCAAGTGTTGTAACTTCTTTTTCTATACTTACTCCCTGGAATCCAGCTATTATAGGAATTTCCCCTCTTTCCAGAGTTTCAAGAATTCTCTTTCCCCTTATTTCTATTATCTGTGCTGAACTGTGTTTTGTATCAGTTAAAATACCTGCCTGAGAACCAGTAAGAGATTTTGAATTTATATTTCTTTCCTTTAAAGCCATTGAAAAAAGAGACATTGAAATTCTCTCTCCTGCTGATAAAAGCATATCAAGTTCCCTTTTATCAGGATTTTTTGATACTTTTTTTGAAAGTTCAATAAGTTTATCAGTTGTATCTCCCATTGCTGAAACTACAATAACAGGTCTAATTCCTTTTTTTATTTCCTTTTCAATCACTCCTGCTGCAAGTTTAATTCTCTTTATATTTTTTAAAACTTCTCCACCAAATTTATAAACTTTAATCAATTTTATAAAACTCCTTTAATCTTTTTAATGCTTCATCTAATTTATCATCAGAAATTGTGATACTGAATCTTATAAACCCTTTTCCCTCTTTTCCAAATCCTTCTCCAGGAACCACAAGAACTTTTTTATTTTTGAGAAATTCTATGGAAAATTCATAACTTGTAAATCCTTCAGGTTTTGCCCATATATAAAAGGTTGCTTGTGAATCAAAAAATTTCATCTTTATTTCTCTTAAAGCATCTTTAAGTTTTTTTCTCCTTTCTTTATATTTTTCTCTTATGGGTTTATTTAATCTTTCAAAATTTAAAAGGGCATAACTAGCTGCTTTTTGTATTGCACCAAATTGACAGTTATCAATAACCGTTTTAAATTTCGCAAGGTTTTGAATAATTCTTTCATCTCCACATACAAAACCAATTCTCCATCCTGTCATATTGAAGGTTTTTGATAAGGAGTTGAATTCAATACAGTTTTTTTTACCTATCTGTAAAAGGGATATTGGTTCTTTTTCTTCATAGATTTCAGCATAACAGAGGTCATTTACAAGACAGAAATCATATTTTTTAGAGAGTTTAACTGCATCCTTGAAGAACTCAATATTTGCTTCTGCACCTGTTGGGTTATTTGGATAATTTAAATACATTAATCTTGTTTTTTTAAGAATTTTACTATCTATAAGGGAAAAATCAGGTAAAAAGGAATTTTTTTCTTTAAGAGGCATTTTGTGAACCCTTGCACCTGCCATTTTTGAAGCAAGTTCATAGGCAGGATATGCTGGATCAGGAATAAGGGAAAAACTTCCCTCTTCAAGTATAACAAAGGCGAGGTGGCTTAATCCCTCTTTTGAACCAATTAAGACAAGTATTTCTTCATCTTTTAATTCAACTTCAAATCTTTTTTTGTAATAGTTTTTTATAGCTTCTTTAAGAAATTTGTATCCCTGGTATGGTGGGTATCTGTGGAAAACTGGATTTCTGGCTTCTTTAATTAAAATTTCAATAATTTCATCAGGTGTGGGGATATCAGGATCACCAACTCCCATATCAATAAGGTTTTCCTTATATTTTTCCTTTAATTTATCAAGTTCTTCAAAAAAGTAGTGAGGAAATTTTTTTATTCTTTTAGAAAATTTCATAATTTATTTTAAGAATCAAAAGTTTTCTTTTTCCCTTATTTCAATTTTTTCAGGGAAATGAGGTTTAATTATGTCAAAGGCACTTTTCATATTGGCTGCAATTTCAATAAAACCAAAACTTCCTTTTAAAAAAATAAGTTTTCCCTTTTTGACTTCTGCATAGGTTCTCTTTGGTCCTTCTATTAAAAATTTTTTAGTCTTTAAAATGTAATTTTTTCCATTTTGAATCCATTCGTTTTCAATATCTGTTAGTATGTTACCAAATCTATCTTTTAAAACCATGTGCCCCTTTATTATTTTTTCACTTTTTACAGGCTCTTCAATCTCTAATAGAACAGGTTCTCTGTATTCTTTTAAATTTCTTATAATAAAAGGGGAGAGGGTAATTTTTGAAACCCATATTGAAAAGTAATCTCTTGCATGAAAGGTGGGTGAAGCTTTTTCAAGAGGTGGTGGAAGTTCATAAACTTTACCTCCCTTTTTAATAAATAAGGTAAAAATTCCATTGTCAGGTCCTATAAAAAATCTTTTTTCAAATTCAACTAAAATTCCCTTTCTTTCTGTTCCAACTGTTGGGTCAACAACACATAGAAAACTGGTCCCTTCTGGATAATCTCTGTATAAATAGTAAATCCAGTACATTGCAGATAAAATATTATGTTTTTCAACTTCATGGAAAATATCAATAATCTGGGCTTTTCCTTGGGTAATTGAGTGAATTTTTGCCTTAACAGAACCTATATAGGGGGAATCGTAACCAAAATCAGTTATAATTGTAATTAATTTCATTTTCCTTGCTTTTTTTAATTTTTTAAATTATAATTAAAAAGGAGGAAATTATGAAAAAATTTTTATTACTTTTAATTTTCCCTTTATCCCTTTTTTCTTCTGCAAATGATGCTGCTGTGGTTTTTTTAACTATTTTCCCAGGAGCAAGAGCAGTAGGTATGGGAGCTGCTTTTACTGCTGTTTCCGATGACGCAACTTGTACTTTTTATAATCCTGGGGGGCTTCCTTTTATTAAAAATTTTGAGGTTTCTCTCCAGCATTCAAACTGGCTAACTGGGTTATGGCCTGATATGTACTATGAATTTTTTGGTTTTGTAAAACCTATGGGAGAGATGGGTTCAGTTGGGGGAAATGTTGTATATTTAACAACAGGAGAGACAGAGGCATATATTGAGGGAAGTGATGCTCCGATAGCCCGTTTTGTTAATTTTGATTTTGCTCTTACCTTAAATTATGGATATAAAGTTTTTGAAAATTTAGGGACAGGGATAGGAGCAAAGTTTATTTATTCCTTTCTTGCACCTGACTGGCTTGTTAAAAGAGTTTTTCCTGAATCAGGTGGAGGAGGAACAGGTATTACATATGCTTTTGATTTTGGACTTCTTTATAAATCAGTGATACTGGAGGGAAGCTCCTTTTTGCCTTCTGTATCCATGGGGCTTTCCCTTTTAAATTTTGGTCCCGGGATAAGGTATACAAGAAAGGGTGGCGGAGAGGATCCCCTTCCAAGGACTTTAAAACTTGGTTTAGCACTCTCTATTTATGAAAGTGAAGCAGTAAAATTTATTTTTGCTACTGATATTACAAAAATTCTTGTTAATTTGAAAGCTGATTGGGATGAAAAGGGTTTTAATTATGTATGGTGGGAAGCTTGGAAACATGTGGGTCTTGAGTTTAACTATTATAACTTTGTTTTCCTAAGGATAGGATATTTCCATGATGCTGAAGGTGTAAGGAAAGGACCTATGTTTGGTGGTGGTGTAAAACTGGGTAAATTTTATTTTGATGTAGGTGTGGATTCACCCATTTATGATTTTGATACTGACAATTACAGGTTTTCTTTAAGATATATTTTTTAGTTTAAAAAAACTTGATTTTTTAAAATTTTTGTGTTATAATAAAAATACTTTTAAAAAAATTAAAAAAAATTTAAAACTATGAAAGTGAGAAGTGCGGTAAGAAAAATTTGTGCCAAATGTAGAATTATACGTCGGAAAGGGCGTGTAATGGTTATTTGTGAAAATCCAAAACATAAACAGAGGCAGGGATAAATAATGGCAAGAATTGCAGGTGTTGATTTACCGAAGAATAAAAAAATTGAGGTTGCTTTAACTTATATTTATGGTATTGGTCCATCAAACTCGAAGTGGATCCTGAGGGAAACGGGTATTGATCCTGATAAAAAAGTAAAGGATTTAACTCCTGAGGAGGTGGGAAAGTTACAGAGTGCAATTGAGGGATTAAAAGTTGAGGGTGCTTTGAGGATGGAAATTTCGAGAAATATAAAGAGGCTTATAGATATAGGTTCCTATCGTGGATTAAGGCATAAACTTGGTTTGCCTGTCAGGGGTCAAAGGACAAGACATAATGCAAGGACAAGAAAAGGCCCAAGGGGTAATATTTTCAGGAAATTAAAGAGAAGAGGTGAAAAATAATGGCTAAAAAAGGAAGAAAAAAAAAGAAGGAAAAGAAATTATTAAGTTTCGCTATTGTTCATATACAATCAACTTTTAACAATACTATTATTACAGTTACTGATGAAAACGGGGATACTCTTTGCTGGGCTTCTTCTGGTTCAGTAGGTTTTAAGGGAACAAGAAAGGGAACACCTTTTGCTGCTTCAAAAGCTGCCGAGGATGTTGCGAAGAAGGTAAAGGAATTTGGTATTCAGGAAGTTGAAGTAAGGTTAAAAGGTCCAGGTCAAGGAAGGGAGGCTGCTTTAAGAACACTTCATGCCCAGGGACTAAAAATTGTTGCTATAAAAGATGTGACTCCAATTCCCCATAATGGGACAAGACCACCAAAAAGAAGGAGGGTATAAATGGCCAGAATAACAGGACCTAAATGCAGGATGTGTAGAAGAGAAGGGATGCAACTATTTTTGAAAGGTGAAAGATGTTTGACTGATAAGTGTCCGGTAAAAAAGAGACCTTATCCACCTGGTTTTCATGGACCAAGGAAAAAACCAAGGCTTTCAATTTATGGACTTCAGCTAAGGGAAAAACAGAAAGCAAAGAGAATTTATGGTGTTCTTGAGAGACAGTTTAGAAGATATTTTGAAATTGCAAGAAAAATGCCTGGGAATACTGGAGAAAATTTACTTTCCCTTCTTGAGAGAAGGCTTGATAATGTTATTTATAGGCTTGGATTTGCAATGTCAAGAGCACAGGCACGGCAGATTGTTACTCATGGTCATGTACTTGTTAATGGTAGAAAGATTGATATACCTTCCTATCTTGTTAAAGAAGGTGATGTAATTTCCATAAAGGATAAAATTAAAGATAATCCCTTTATTAAATATTCTCTTCAGAGAAAAGATATAAGGGTTTTGCCTGAGTGGCTTTCATTTGATTCCAATAAACTTGAAGGTAGAGTTTTAAGACTTCCTGAGAAAAAGGATATAACTTACCCAATTCAGGAAAGTCTTATTGTTGAGCTTTATTCTAAATAAAGGTTCTATTCCTTTAATTTTAAAATTATGAAAAAATGTATAGAGTTAATTTAACAATACCCGAAAGTATAAAAATTTTAACTCTTACTGATAAAAAAGGAGTTTTTGAGATTTCTCCTCTTGAGAGGGGTTATGGAGTTACCTTAGGAAATTCATTGAGGAGAGTTTTACTTTCAAGTATAAAAGGTTCATCAATTTTTGCAGTTCATATAGATGGGGTTTTACATGAATTTTCTACCATTGACGGAGTTATTGAGGATGTTCCTCATATTGTTTTGAATTTAAAAAAGGTGAGGGTAAAATTTGAGGGTGATCTTCCATATAAGTCCATGGTTTTATCAAAGCAGGGAAAAGGAGAAGTAAAAGCAGCTGATTTTAGATTACCACCTGAGATAAAAATACTTAATCCAGAAATTCATATAGCTGAACTTTCTTCTGATAAATCTAAACTTGCTATTGAGGCATTTGTAACAAGTGGCAGGGGTTATTTGACTGTTGAAGAGATAAAATACCTTATAAAAACTGATAAAGGATTTCAACCTATATTACCCCATAATTCCTTTTTCATTGATGCTGATTTTTCACCAGTAAGATTTGTAAATTTCTGGATAGAAAATATGAGAGTAGATTACAGGACTGACTTTGAAAAGTTATTTTTGGATATTGAAACTGACGGTTCAGTAACTCCCTATGATGCTTTGATTGAGGCTCAGGAAATCATGATTCAACATCTTTCAAGTTTAAAGAAAATTTATACAGAGAAAAAAGAAGTTAAAGAGAAAAAGGTAAAAGAAATATCAAAAAAGCATATGGAAATACTCGATGAGAGTATTTCCTTTTTAGATTTATCTAAAAGGGTTACAGAAGCACTTGAAGAGGAAGGAATTAAAACGCTTTATGATCTTGTTACTTTAAAGTCAGAGGATCTTTTAAAAATTAAAAATCTTGGTAAAAAGTCAATAGAAGAAATAGAGGAAAAACTTAAAAAATTTGATTTGTACCTGGGAATGGAGATTTCAAAACCAATAAAGAAATAGGAGGGAAATATGAGACATCTAAAAAAAGGGAGGAAGTTACAGAGAACTCATTCCCATAGAAAGGCACTTATAAGAAATCAGGCAATAAGTATGGTATTAAAAGGAAGAATTAAGAGTACTGTTCCTAAGCTGAAGGAAACAAGAAAACTTGTAGAAAAGCTTCTTAGTATTGCGAAAAATGATACTCAGGCTACAAGGAGACTTGTATTTTCCTACTTAAATCACAAGGAAGCTTCAATTAAAATTTTTGAAATAGCAAAGAATTTTAAGAATAGAAAGGGAGGTTTTACAAGAATTATAAAACTGGGATTTAGAAAGGGAGACGGTGCGGAAGAAGGTCTTTTAGAATTTGTTGAATAATTTTTTTAAATTTAAACCCCATTTTTTAATATTAGCAGGGTATTTATTAATAAGTTTATTTTTTTCCTTTATTTTGCTTTTGCCTTTTACCCATAGGGGCAATCTTGATTTTATTGATGCCCTTTTCACATCTACCTCTGCTCTTTGTGTAACAGGTCATATTGTTAAGGATACAGAAAAATTTTGGACTATATGGGGAAAATTTATTATTCTATTTCTCATACAGATAGGTGGGCTTGGTTATATGACGCTTCTTTCTTATTTTTTCCTTGTTTTAAAAGGTGGAGTTCCTATTACTTTAAGGGTTATAACAAAAGAAACTCAGAGTTTTTTGAAGGGTATCCCTGTAAGAGAGCTAATATTAAAAGTTTTAATTTATACCCTTATAATTGAAATTTCAGGTTCCCTTTTGCTTTTTTTGTTTACAGAGGGAAAGGATAGATTATTTCACAGTGTGTTTCACAGTATTTCCGCTTTCTGTAATGCTGGATTTTCCTCTTATTCAGAAAATTTAATGAAATACAGGAATTCCCCATTTTATCTATTGACTGTCTCTTTTCTTTTTATAATAGGTGGTATCGGTTTTTTTGTTCTTGATGATATTTATAATTTCCTTAGAAAAAGAAAATCCGTATCCTATCACTCAAAAGTTGTTATTAAAACCACATTATTCCTTATTTTATTTTTTAGTATAATTTTTTTAATAATTGAGTGGAATAATTCTTTAAAGAATTTTAATGTTTTATTAAAGATTATAAACTCAATTTTTCATGTAACAACTCCAAGGACAGCAGGATTTAATGCTTTGAATATTTCAAATTTTTCAATATCAACAATTTTAATTATAATTTTTTTAATGATAGTAGGTGGTTCCCCTGGTGGAACTGCAGGAGGAGTGAAAACTACCAATTTTGCAATTTTGGCGGCTTTTTTAAGGAGTATATTTAGAGGAGAAGAAGAAGTTTATTTATCAAAAAGGAGAATTGAAAATAATTTACTTATTGAGTCCTTAATGATATTTTCCCTTTATATTTTTATTGCAGGCCTTTGTCTTTTTCTAATTTTAATTTTAGAAGGAAATAGATTTGACTTTACAGGAGTACTTTTTGAAGTTATTTCTGCTCTTTCAACTGTAGGTCTATCTTTGGGATCCAAAATTTATCCGAATTTAAGCTTATCTGCTGATTTCTCTCCTTTTTCAAAATTAGTAATAATTTTTCTTATGATTATTGGAAGAATAGGTGTATTTACTATTTGGAGTATTCTGGTTACAAGGAAAAAAAGTTTGAAGAGTTATCCAAAAGGTGAACTTTTAATTGTTTGAGGGTTCAACCCCCTCTTTTTAAAGGAGGGTGTTTATGGATAGAATAATAATAGGTATTCCCTTATCGGAAAGAGAGGGTAATATTTATGAGAAAAGAGTGTCTCTTTCTCCTCCAGGCTGTAAAGAGTTAATTGATCTTGGAGCTGAAATTTACTTAGAGAGCAAAGCAGGAGAAGGTGCTGGTTTTACTGATGAAGAGTATAAAGAAAAAGGTGCACAAATAGTATATTCAAAGGAAGAAGTTTTTTTAAGGTCTGATATTATCTTAGGAATAAACCAGCCTTTCGAAAGTGAACTTTCACTTTTGAAAGAAAATCATGTAATTTTTGGATTTTTGCATCTTGCTGTGAAACCAAAAACTATATGTGATGTTTTTGTTGAAAAGAAGATTACATCTATTGGTTATGAAATAATTCAGGAAGAAGATGGAACTTTGCCAATTTTAAGGGTTTCAAGTGAAATAGCCGGTAAACTCGCTCCCCAGATTGCAGGTAGATTGCTTGAGACAGAAAAGGGTGGGCTCGGAATTCTTTTAGGTGGGATTCCAGGGATACCTCCTGCTGATGTTGTTATAATAGGTGCTGGAACTCTTGGAACTTATGCTGCAAGGTCTTTTTTGGGATTGGGTGCTTCAGTTTATATGCTTGACATTTCAAAAAGTAAACTGGAAAAAATAGATGAAATTTTCGGGGGAAGAGTAGTTACTGCTATTGCAACATACGAAAATATTTCTAAATTTGTTAAATTTGCTGATGTTCTTATTTTATCTATTCTTGTTCCAGGAGAGAAAGCACCAAAAATTGTTACAAGGGATATGGTTAAATCTATGAGAAGCGGTTCTGTTATAATTGATTTTTCTATAGACCAGGGAGGTGCATGTGAGACATCAAGACTTACACCAACAGAAAGTTTTGTTTACAAAGAATTCGGTGTTATTCATTTTTGTGTTCCCAATGTGCCTTCTTTTGTAGCAAGAACTGCTTCACATGCTCTTTCCAATGCTTTAATTCCATATTTAAAAGAAATTGTTAAAAATGGAATTGAATATATAAAAGAAAATAAAGCTCTATGGAATGGTTGTTATACCTTTAAAGGAAAGTTTACAAGGAAACATCCATGGAGTGAAGGTTATCCTGTTTTATAAAGGAGGGGATTTTTATGAGTCTTCTAAAAATGTATCACGAAAAGAAAAAAAGTCCTGAAGAGATTATTTCACTCATAAAATCTGGAGATTCAGTATTTGTCTCTGGAAATGCAGCTACTCCCAGTTTTTTGCTTGATTTTCTTGCAAGAAGAAAAGATCTTGAAAATGTTAAAGTTTATCATGTATTACAGGCAGGAGAAGACCCTTTTAAAAAGTATGGAACTTATGAAAATTTTATACATAAATCTCTTTTTGTTGGACCTGCTGATAGAGAATCTGTGAATGAGGGCAATGCTGAGTATATTCCCTGTCATTTGCATGAAATTCCTGTTTTGATAAGGGAAGGTAAGATTAATATTGATGTTGCTATAATTCACACTTCTCCACCTGATGAGCACGGATTTTTGAGTCTCGGTGTTGAAGTTATTGCAACAAAGGCTGCTATACAGAGTGCTAAAAAGGTTTTAGCTCAGGTAAATAGGAGTATGCCCAGAACACTTGGAGATTGTTTTGTTCATATATCAAAGATAACAGCTCTTTGTGAAATTGATGAAAATTTATATACTCTTCCTAAAATAGAACCCACAGAAACAGAGGAAAAAATTGCAAGATATATTGTAGATTTAATTGATGATGGTTCTACTTTGCAGGTTGGAATAGGTGGTATACCAAATGCAGTTTTGAAATTTATAAAAGGTAAAAAGGATCTTGGTATTCACACTGAAATGATTTCTGATGGAATAATGGAGAGAATTCTTGATGGAACCATTACAGGTGCGAGAAAGACTTTACATCCAGGGAAAGTTATTGGAACTTTTATATTTGGTTCTGAAGATCTTTACAATTTTTGCCATAATAATCCTATTTTTGAACTTCATCCCTGTGATTATGTTAATCATCCTTTTATTATTGCAAGAAATGATAATATGGTTGCTATCAATTCAGCAATTGAGATTGATTTGACGGGTCAGGTTTGTTCAGATTCCATTGGAACATACATTTATTCAGGTTTTGGTGGACAGGTTGATTTTATAAGGGGAGCAGGATGGAGTAAAAATGGAAAACCCATCATAGCAATTCCTTCAACAGCAAAGGGTGGAAAAGTATCAAAAATTGTATCTAAATTGAGGGAGGGTGCAGGAGTTGTCACTACAAGAGCTGATGTAAGGTATGTAGTAACAGAATACGGTATTGCTGAATTGTGGGGAAAGTCATTAAGAGAAAGGGCAAAGGCTTTAATAGAAATTGCCCATCCTGATTTTAGGGAACAACTGGAAAAGGAAGCCTTTGAAAGAAAACTTTTAAAATAAAAGAGGGGAGATAGTTTTTAAACCACCTCCCCCCTATATTTTTCCAGAGTAAATCTACAGAATTATTTAACAATAATTAAGGGTATAGAAAGCTTTGTATTCTCAGTTTCAAGTTTTAGAAAGTATTTGCCACTTCTCAATGTGTTCTTTATGTTATAGGTGTAATTACCTTTATTAAGCTTTGAGTTAAGAATATTTTTTACAATTCTTCCATCAGGGGAATAGATATTTATTTCAACATTTGAAGGGTTAGGTATATTGAAAGAAATTTTTAAATTATTTTTTCCAATACTTGGTATAAGTGTAGTTTCTTTTCTTTCATTTATAATTCTCTCAGAAATCTTAACTCTTGTTTGAGCATCAAACCATATACTGTAAGTAGAACCTTCAAAACTTGTCCATACTACAACAGGCTCATTTGTGGAAGGGTTATAACTTACATAGGGGCCTAAAGCATCACTTAAGTCGTCAGTACTATCATCGTTTATTATATTAAGATATGAATCAGTCCAGGATGAGGGGTCATTTATATTACCTATTTTAAGTCTTACTTCTTCATATGGGCCTGAAGGGATATCTTTTCTGAAAACAGCATAAAAGGCAGTGCTTGAATTATCAACATAAACATCAGGACTAAAATTAAGATCAAAAGTTACCCATCCCTGAAAATTCCATGTATTCCCTCCATTTGTTGAATAGTGGTTGTGAAGATCTAGGTCTTGAAAATGAAGTAAACCTGTATCTGTTCTTGTAACTAAAATTACCCAGTTTGAATCAATATAGGATGCAGCTAAATCACACTCAAAATCATCGTAATGGTCATTGAAAGGAGTTATCCATAATGGATTAAAGGGGTTGCTTGGAGTCCAGGAAGCCCCATAGTTATCACTATAAACACCCCCGATACACTCATCATAAATATTGGGATACCCGTATGGATGTATGGGGGCAATAATCCATAGTCTATGAGGGGCACCAAAAGAAATTTTAGAGTGATAATAATATATATTATCCCCGGAGGTTTTCATTACCTTAACAGGACCTAATTCCCAGTTTGAGACATTCAGTTCATTTGATCTTGCAAACATCACACTTGTTGAATCCGTTCCTACATAATAATATTCAACCCAGGTAGCATAGTTCCATTCATATATTCCAAAAATTGCTGCATCTGTTGTAAAGTCAAGATTTCTATATATAACATTGTCATTAAATCCTCCTGTGGGAGAACCAAAGGATATCGGATTGAAAGAATTTCCTGGTAAAGCAGTTATAAACCATGTTCTATACAGAGTATCGTTTTGGATTAAAATGTACCATAAAACAAGGGTATCATTAACTGCTAAGATGCTGGGTGAAGTGATGCTATACCCTGTTGAAAAAGTATTATCCCAATAAATATTCCATGTTTCTCCATTATCAGTGGATCTGTGAACTATAACATGGTAATTTGTCCCATCAAAATATTTCGAAATTGTATAGAGTTCACCTGTTGAAAGGGAGGTTATTTTAACATCGTTTACTCCATTTCTTGGATCAATTCTCACATCATTTCCCCATTTCAGAATAATCTGGTTAAAGTTTGAATTTTCTTCCTTTAAATTTTTGCCTGGTTCAGGGTTAAATCCACAGGTTATAGGTGAATAGTTTTTCTCTCTATTCATCTTCCACCATTCATGTATATATTTTGATAACTCACCAGCGAGTTCTTTATTTCCAGATTCTCTTGCATTTATGAGTTCTATATTAGCACTTTCAGGGTTGAAGTTCTGTGGAATTTTGATATTTTCTTTTTTTTGAGGATTTTGTATTACAACTTCTCCTGTGATTTCTTTTTCAGTGAATCCAAGTAGAAATAGTGATAATAAGGTTATTGGAATTAATTTATACATACTAAACTCCTTTATTTTATAGGGACTCGGACCCTCATCTCTAAGTACCCCCCCAATAATTAGGAGCTTTTAGAGATGGTTATTTTAAATTATATAATGATTTTTTAAAAATTACAAGTGATTTGGATCACATTTTTTAAAAATATTCTTTAAAGGTGAATATGCTGAAAATTTCTCCTGTGTTTAAAAAAAGTTTATTATAATTTTTCCTTTCATTTAAAAATCCATAAAAAGCCTTTCCTGTATATACAGGGTCAAGAATTATTCCTTAAATTTTTACATCAAGATTTAATATTTTTTCCCGAAAAATAAACCTGTGTATGTTCCACCTTAGCAAAGAGCACAGAGAATTGAATCAATTTTATTTTTCAATATAAATTTTTTCATTTCATAGAATGCTTCTACATATCCCCATGATCCGAGTTCATCAGAGCCCCCCTCAGGGATTAAAAGCACTTTATTTTTTTCAATTCATAATTTTTATATTCCTCCATTATTTTATCAATCTCCTCTTTTAAAATAAGAAATTTTTAAACTTGTTTTCAAAATTGAACTTTAAAATATAAAAAGATTATAATAAGTTTTATTTAATAAAAATAAAGGAGGTTAATCTATGGAAAAACCTGTAATTACAAGAATTTCGGGTGCTCTCGTAGTTGCTAAAAATATGCGTGGTGCAAGAATGAATGAAATTGTTAGAGTTGGAAAGGAAGGTCTTGTAGGAGAAATTATAAGACTTAAGGAAGACCTTGCCTTTATTCAGGTTTATGAAGATACTTCAGGACTTTTTGTAGGTGAACCTGTTGAAAGAACTGGAGAATCTTTATCTGTAGAACTTGGTCCAGGTTTACTTACCACAGCTTTTGATGGTGTTCAAAGACCCTTGCAGGTTCTAAGAGATAAGGTTGGAGATTTTATTAAAAGAGGTGTTGTTGCAAATGCCCTTGATAGAAATAAAAAATGGAATTTTGAGCCTTTATTGAAAAAGGGAGACGAAGTTTGGCCAGGAAGAATAATAGGAGAGGTACAGGAGACACAGAGTATAAGACATAGAATTTTAGTTCCACCCAATGTCAAGCCTTCAAGAATTAAGGAAATTAAAAGTGGTTCTTTTACAGTTGAAGATGTTGTATGTATTCTTGAAGATGGAACTGAATTAAAACTTTATCACAGGTGGCCAGTTAGAGTTCCAAGACCTTTTAGAAAAAGATTGGGACCTGAGAAACCCTTAATAACAGGACAGAGGGTTCTTGACTTTTTCTTTCCTATTGCTCTTGGGGGAAATGCTGCCATACCCGGTGGTTTTGGAACTGGAAAAACTGTTACAGAGCAGACACTTGCAAAATGTTCTCTAGTTGAAGTTGTTATATATATTGGTTGTGGAGAGAGAGGCAATGAGATGACCGAAGTCCTCATTGAATTCCCTGAACTTGATGATCCCTTCCATAAGGGTGCTCCACTTATGGATAGAACTATTTTAGTTGTAAATACATCAAATATGCCAGTTGCAGCAAGAGAGGCATCAATTTATGTTGGAATAACCCTCGCTGAGTATTATAGAGACATGGGTTATAATGTTTTATTGCTTGCAGACTCAACTTCAAGATGGGCAGAAGCTTTAAGGGAAATATCTTCAAGACTTGAAGAAATGCCTGGAGAAGAGGGTTATCCACCCTATCTTGCTGCAAAACTTGCTGCTTTTTATGAAAGAACAGGTAGGGTTATTCCACTTGCAGGTGATGAATATGAAGGTTCAGTTACTGCTGTAGGTGCTGTATCCCCTCCTGGTGGAGATTTTTCTGAACCTGTTACCCAGAGCACATTGAGAGTTGTAGGAGCTTTATGGGCACTTGATACTTCACTTGCATATAGAAGACATTATCCAGCTATAAACTGGTTAAGGTCATATACCCTTTATTTTGAACTAATGGAAAAATGGTTCAGGGAAAATGTTGCCTCTGATTTCCCTGAGTTAAGAAGATGGGCAGGAGAAGTTTTACAGAAAAATGCTGAACTTGAAGAAATTGTTCAGCTTGTAGGTCCTGATGCTCTTGAAGATCATGAAAGGTTATTACTTGAAACTGGAAGAATAATAAGGGATGGATTCTTACAGCAGAGTGCCTTTGATGAAGTGGATTACACCTGTCCCCTTGAAAAACAGTATGGTATGATGAAAGTAATTCAAAAGTTCTTTAATACAGGTGAAAAAGCATTAAAAGAAGAAATAGAAATTGAGAAAATTTTAAATCCTGAACTTATTGATAGAATTATAAGGTTAAAGGAAAAACCCATTGAAGAATTTAAAACAGAAAAGGAGTTAGTTGATAAAGAAATCGAAAATCTTCTGTTAAAAGAAAAAGTAGCCCTTTAGTTATCTTTATAAAGACCCCATTATTTAAGGAATTTTACCAATTCTCATAGAGGGTGGAGGTGATGGAATTATTAGAATGTTATCCCTTATTTCATAATTTTCTTTTTTATCTTCCCAAACATTAGTTTCTTTTTCAATTTCAACAAATTTATCAATTATACAATTTTTAACAATACTTTTTTTTCTTATTTTTACTCCATAATGAATTATTGAATCTTCAATAATAGCATTTTCTTCAATAATACAATTCCTTCCAATTATTGAATTTATAACTCTTGCACCTTTAAATATTCTTGTTCCCTCTGCAATTATTGAATTATAAACTTCTGCATTTTTTTCTATAAAGCAAGGTGGATCTTTAAAACTTACAGTTCCTATTGTCCAATGTGGATTCCATAAATTTAAAGGAGGAGGAATTTTTAACAAATCCATGTTTGCTTCATAATATTCCTTTATTGTTCCTACATCACGCCAGTAGTGAGTTTCTTCACCTCTTATTTTGTTTTTTGAGAAATCATATATAAATACCCTTAAATTTTTGTAAACTTTGGGCAAAATATCTTTACCAAAATCGTGAGAACTTTTTTCATCTTTTGAATCTTCAATTAAGATTTCTTCAAGAAATTCCCTTTTAAAAATATAATTACCCATAGATATAAATAATTTTTTATCTTTTACTTCAGAGGGTAAAGTTTTCGGCTTTTCCCAGAATCCACACACTCTGTTTTCATTATCAGAGCATATTATTCCATAATGAGATATATCTTGAGTTGTAACAGGAATACCACATACTGTAAAATCTGCATCTTTTTCAAGGTGAAATTTTAACATTTGCGAAACATCCATCTTATAAATATGATCAGCTGCAAAAACAAGAACTATATCAGGGTCAAAGTTTGAAAGTAAATGAAAATTTTGATAAACAGCATCTGCTGTTCCTTTATACCACTCTTCACCCATCCACATCTGTGCAGGAGCAATTGTTATAAAGAAATTCCTTCTTCTTAAAGCACTTCCAAGCTGCCAACCTTGCTCAATATGTTCTGTTAAACTCTGTGCCTTATACTGTGTTAAAACATATATGGAAAGGAAACCCGAATTTGTTAGATTGGAAAGCACAAAATCAATAATTCTATATTTTCCACCAAAAGGAACTGCTGGTTTTGTTCTGAATTTTGTTAAAGGGTAAAGTCTTTCACCCTTTCCTCCTGCTAAAATAAGTGTAATTATTTTTAAATGATTAAACTCCCTCATATTTTATTCTTTCATATAATTTTATATACTCCTTCGCAGAATTTTCCCATGAAAAATCTTTTTTCATACATTCTTCTATTAATTTGTACCATTTTTCTTTATCTTTAAAAACTAAAATAACTTTATCAAGTTTTTCGATAAACTTTTCTTTTTTATATTCATCAAACAAAAAACCGCATCCTCCTTCTTCATAATCTATGATTGAATCTTTTAACCCCCCTGTTTTAAAACCAAAAGGAATTGTTCCAAATCTCATTGATATCATTTGCGTAAGACCACAGGGTTCAAATATAGATGGAATTAAGAAAAGATCTGAACCTGCATAAATTTTTTTGGCAAGGATTAAATCAAATTTTGGTAAAAACCTGAATTTTTCTTTATATTTAATTTCAAATTCTTTTACTTTGTCTTCATATCTCTTTTCTCCAGTTGCAAGTAAAATAAATTGAAGGTCTCTTTTAAAAAATTCATTAAAAGATTCAATAAGTAAATCTATCCCCTTTTGATAGGTTAATCTTGATACCATTCCTATTAAAATTGACTCATCATCTTTTAGATTGAGTTCCTCTCTTAATTTTTTCTTATTTATTTCTTTTCCTTCTTTAAAATCTTTGATACTATAATTTTTATAAATATCCTTATCTTTCTCTGGATTCCATTCCTCGTAATCTATACCGTTTAATATTCCATAAATTCTATTTTTTTTACTTTTTAAAATTTCATCAAGTCCGCAGCCAAACTGAGGAGTTAGTATTTCCTCAGAATAACTTTTACTTACTGTATTTATATAATCAGAAAATAAAATTCCTACTTTTAAGAAATTAACATTTTCATTACCTTCTATTTCTTTTATTTCTTCATCAAATCCAATTTCTTTCAAAACTTTTTTTTCATAAATTCCCTGATAAGAAAGATTATGAATTGTAAGCAAAATTTTTGTTTCTTTAAAAAATTCATCACTATTAAATTTTCTTTTAATATATAGGGGTATAAAAGAAGTGTGCCAGTCATTTATATGAATTATATCGGGTTTAAAGTTAATTTTTTTTAAAAATAAAAGGGATGAATAAGAAAATAGAGCGAATCTCTTATACTGTTTTTCATCTTCACCTGATGAGGGCACATAAATATAATCTTTTCCAAAATATTCCTCATATTTTAAAAGATAAAAGGAAACATTTTTATAGGAAATATGAATCCATTCTGTTGTTAAATCTTTGTTATCAAATTCTATCTTCAGTTCTACTTTTTCCTTGATTTCAAATTTTTTTTCTTTAATAAATTTTGAATAATAAGGTGATAAAACTATTATGTTTATTCCTTTATTTTTTATAAAAACAGGGAGTGAACCCGCTACATCGGCAAGTCCACCAACTTTTGAAAAAGGATAGACTTCTGCAGAGAAATAGGCAATTTTCATTTTATAAAAATTTTTAATATTATATTTAACACTTTTTATTTTTTCAAACTTTTATTTGTTTTTGCTTTTTTTCTAATTTTATAATTACCATCCATGAAAGATATAAACCTTTCTATTCTCTGGCACCTTCATCAACCTTCATATTTTCTTCTTGAACCTGAAAGGGAATATTTTTTCTTTCCATGGGTGTTTATTCATGCAATAAGGGAATATTATGATATGGGGAGAATTTTAGTTGATACACCCCAAAATGTAAAGGTTACTTTTAACATAACCCCCACTCTCTGGTATCAGATAAAAAAATATTTAGAAAAAGATGTTTCCTGTTTATGGCTCAATATTTTTAAAAAAGATCCCTCTCAAATGGAAAATGATGAAAAAATTTTTGTCTTAAGGAATTTTTTTTCACTTAATTATGAGAAACAAATTAAAAATTATGAAAGATTTAATTATCTTTACATTAAAAGGGGGAACATTTTAGGACTTGAAAAAAAAATAAAATTTTTTTCAAATAATGAATTAAGGGATATAATGTTTTATTTTATATATTCAAGTATTTCTGAAATTAAAAAAGAGGAAAATAAAATTTTAAAGGAACTCGGAGAAAAAAAAGAAAATTATAGTGAAGAGGACAAAAAAGAAATTTTAAAAATATGCTTTGAAATAATTGAAGAACTTGTTAAAATTTATAAAGAACTTATTGAAAACAAAAAAGTTTTGTTAACAACATCCCCCTTTTCACATCCAATTCTTCCACTTATAATTGATAGTAAGTCTTTTGAAATATCATCTCCTCATATCAAGGGAAAAAAGGTAGAGTTTTCCTGTATTGAAGATGCTGAATTACATATGGATCTTGCTTTATCTTTCATGAAAAAAGAATTCAATATAGAAATTAAAGGCATATGGCCACCTGAAGGAAGTGTATCAGACAAAACCCTTGATTTATTTATTAGAAAAAAAATTCAATTTACAATGGCTGATGAGGGGATACTTGAAAGGAGTATAAATATACCTTTGAGAGAAAAACCCTGGGAAATTAGAGATGAACTCTATAAACCTTACATTTACAGAGGAAAAGAAGGAGAAATTCTTTTATTTTTTAGAGACAGAGTTTTATCTGATAAGATAGGTTTTGTTTATAAAAATCTTAAGTCAGAGGAAGCAGTTTCAGATTTTGTTAATTATCTTGAAGATTTAAGGAGAAAAGGGAAGAATTTATGGGTAACAGTAATTCTTGATGGAGAAAATCCCTGGATTCATTATGAGAAAGGAGGAATTTTGTTTTTAAGAAAGTTTTATGAAATACTCTCTCAAAAAGATTTTATTGTTTTTTCGACTTTTGAACAAGGTTTTGATTTTAAGGATAAGGGAATTTTAGATAGAATTCATCCAGGTTCATGGATAAGAAGTGATTTTACAACCTGGATGGGGGATGATGAAAAAAATGAAGGCTGGAATATCTTAAAAAAAGTTAAATATGATATTGGAAAAGATTTTCTAAAAAATGAAAAATCCCTGTATTCAATGCTTTTTGCAGAGGGTAGTGACTTTTTCTGGTGGCTTGGTTATGATAATCCTACATTTTATGCTCCTGAGTTTGATATTTTATTTAGGGAACATTTAAAAAATGTTTACAAAAACTTAGGTAAAAAATACCCTGATTTTCTTAATAATCCAATTAAAAAGGAAATTCATAAAAATTTCTTGAAAAATATTTCAGGATTTATATACCCTGTTATTGATGGTAAAATAACAAATTTTTATGAATGGGCAAATGCGGGTACTATTGACTTGGATATAGAACATAAGTGTATTTTAAAGTTTCTTTACTTTGGATGGGATGAGGAGAAAAATTTCTGTTTAAGAATTGATGCAAAAAAGAATTTTAATGAAATTTTTGAAGAAGGTTATAAAATTTTAATTGCTATAAAGTCAGATAACTTTGAAAAAATTTTTAAATTTGAAAAAGGAAATATTCCTGATGACATTGAATTTAAAGCAGATAAAATTTTTGAATTAAGAATAAAAAATCTTTATAATAATATATATCTCTTTTTGGCTATTGAAAATAAAAATGTATGTAGACATCCTATATACGGTTATTATCTGATTGAAAAAAAAGAAGAAGATTATAATTTTGTTTAAAAAGGAGAAAATAATATGCCTGAATTAAGATACGACCCTATAAGATGGAGGTGGACCATAATTTCTCCTGAAAGAGGGTTAAGACCAAAGGATTTTCAAAGAAAGAAAGAAGAAATACCTCCAAAGGATAACTGTCCTTTCTGCGAAGGAAATGAAGATAAAACTCCGAAAGAGGTTTTTTCTATAAGAAAAGAAGGGACACAAAAAGATAAACCAGGTTGGAAAGTGAGGGTTGTTCCTAATAAATTTCCAGCTTTAAGAATTGAGGGAGAACTAATGAGAAAGGGAGTTGGGCTTTTTGATCATGTTTCAGGAATAGGTGCCCATGAGGTAATAATTGAAACTCCTAATCATGAAACTCAACTTCAAGATATGAATTCTGAGGATATAAAAAATGTGCTATTTGCTTTTAAAGAAAGATATATAGATTTAACAAAAGATATAAGATTCAGATACATTTTAATTTTTAAAAATTATGGAAAGGATGCTGGTGCTTCTTTATATCATTCTCATTCTCAACTTATTGCGACTCCTATAATTCCTCTTGCAGTGGTTGCAGAACTTGAGGCAGCAAAGGAACATTATAAAAGAAAAGAAAGATGTATATTCTGTGATTTAATTGATCAAGAAGTTTCTTTAGGTGAAAGAATTGTATATAAAACTGAAAAATTTTTAGTTTGGTGCCCTTATGCTTCTTCTTTTCCTTTTGAAACATGGATTTTCCCTTTAAAACACAGTCATGATTTTACTTTAATGGATAATGAAGAAATAAAAGATTTATCAATTGTTTTGAAGGATGTTCTTTTGAGAATTAAACTTCTTTTAAATGACCCCCCCTATAATTTTGTAATTCATACATCTCCTATTATAAGACCAAGACCTGGGAGACCTTATTATTGGGAGACAATACATCTTGATTATCACTTTCATATTGAGGTAATACCAAGAATAACTCATATTGCAGGTTTTGAGTGGGGTTCAGGTTTTTATATAAATCCGATATCTCCTGAGGAGGCGGCAAGGTATTTAAGGGAAGTAAAATAATTCATGTTTTCTCTTTTCACTGATTATGATATTTATCTTTTTAAAAAAGGCTCACATTATAAACTTTATGAAAAACTTGGCTCACATGTTATAAAGGTAAACGGGAAATATATAACCTATTTTGCAGTATGGGCTCCTAATGCGGAAAAAGTTTATGTAGTAGGTGAATTTAATAACTGGGAACCAGAAAGAAATCCACTTTTTGTTAGATGGGATGGTTCTGGAATATGGGAGGGGATAGTTGAAAAAGATCTTAACGGTTCCCTTTATAAATATTTTATTTTATCTAAATTTAATAATTATTCAGCCTTTAAACAGGATCCCTTTGCTTTTTACTTTGAAGAACCACCTGGGACGGCTTCAAGAGTTTATAAATTAGATTATAAATGGAATGATGAGGAATGGTTAAAGGAGAGAAAAAAAATAAATCATCATGAAGCCCCTATTTCAATATATGAAGTTCATCTTGGCTCATGGAAAAAAAAGAACGGTAAATTTTTTAATTACAGGGAAATAGCCCCTTTACTCTGTGAATATGTAAAAGAACTTGGATTTACCCATATTGAATTTTTACCTTTAATGGAACATCCTTTTTATGGATCATGGGGATATTTAGTAACAGGATATTTTGCTCCCACTTCAAGGTATGGAAAACCAGAAGATTTGATGTTTTTGATAGATTATTTACATAAGAATAAAATTGCAGTTTTTCTTGATTTTGTTCCATCACATTTTTCAAAAGATGATTTTGCTTTATCTTTTTTTGATGGAACCCATTTATATGAACACCAAGATCCAAGAAAAGGTAGACATCCTGATTGGGATAGTCTCATCTTCAATTATGGAAGGTATGAGGTGAAGTCCTTTCTGATTTCTAGTGCTTGTTTCTGGCTTGATAAATACCATGTAGATGGTTTAAGGGTAGATGCAGTAGCCTCAATGCTTTATCTTGATTATTCAAGAAAAGAAGGTGAATGGATTCCAAATATTTATGGAGGTAGAGAAAATCTTGAAGCCATTGATTTTTTAAAAGAAATGAATTCTTACCTTTATAGAGAATTTGAGGGGATCCACACAGTCGCTGAAGAATCAACTGCCTGGCCTAAAGTTTCAAGAAGGGTTGATGAAGGAGGACTTGGTTTTGGAATGAAATGGAACATGGGTTGGATGCATGATACTCTTTTTTATTTTTCTAAGGATCCAATTTATAGAAAATATCATCACGATAAAATAACTTTCAGTATATGGTATGCTTTTTCTGAAAATTTCATATTACCTTTATCCCATGATGAAGTTGTTCATGGAAAGGGTTCTATTTTGAATAAAATGCCAGGCGATACTTGGCAAAAGTTTGCCAATTTAAGACTTTTGTATGGTTATATGTATGCTCATCCTGGAAAAAAACTTCTTTTTATGGGAAATGAAATCGGTGAAGATAGAGAATGGAATCATGATTCTGAAATTAATTTTTCTTTACTTAATAATCATTATAACAGCTCTCTTTTTAGTTTTGTTAAGAAGTTAAATGAAATTTATAAGAAAGAAAAATGTTTTCATGAAACTGATTTTTATTCAGAAGGTTTTGAATGGATTGATTTTAACGATAGAGAACAAAGTGTTATAAGTTTTATAAGAAAAAATAAAAAAGGTGATTTTATTCTTGTTGTATGTAATTTTACCCCTGTAGTTAGATATAATTACAGAATCGGAGTTCCTAAAAAGGGAAAATATTTTGAGATTTTAAACAGTGATGATACAGTTTTTGGAGGAAGTGGTGTTAAAAATGGTGAGATTTATTCACAAGATATACCCTTTCATGGAAGAAATTATTCAATAGAGCTAACTTTACCTCCGCTTGCTGTTTTATATTTAAAAAATGAATGAGAGGGGTTGTGGTGTTTTACTTCCTATATTTTCATTACCTTCACCTTTTGGCATAGGAGATTTTGGTGGTTTTGCTTATAAATTTGTTGACATTTTAGCTGAAAATAAAATTAAATTCTGGCAGATTTTGCCTTTAAATCCAGTTGATAAATCTGGCCTTTTTTCTCCTTACATGAGTTATTCAGCCTTTGCCTACAATTTTTTATTTATTTCACCTTATTTTTTAATCAAGGAGGATCTATTAAATAAAGATATACTGAAAAAAGTTCCTGACTTTAAGGAAAATGAAGTAGAATATGAAAGGGTTTACGATTTTAAAAAGCTCATTTTAGATAGTGCCTATTATAATTTCAAAAAAAAAGGTGATGATAATAATTTTTTAAGATTTTGCAAAGAAAATGATTACTGGTTAAATTCTTATTCCTTATTTACTGTTTTAAAAAATGAATTTAAAACTATATGGAATGAATGGGAAAATAAAATAAGGGATAGGGATTCTGAGGTAATAGAAAAATTGGTGAGAAAATATGAAAGTGAGATAGAAAAAGTAAAATTTGTTCAGTATATTTTTTATAAACAGTTTATAAATTTTAAAAGATATGCAAATAAAAAGGGAGTAAAAATAATAGGTGATATACCTATTTATGTCTCCTATGATAGTGCTGATGTCTGGGAGAATCCTCAAATCTTTAAACTTGATGAAAATAAAAAACCTATATATGTTGCAGGAGTTCCACCTGATTATTTTTCTGAGAAAGGTCAATTATGGGGGAATCCAGTTTATGACTGGGATAAATTAAGGGAGAGAAATTTTGATTTCTGGGTTAAAAGGATTTTTCATAATTTAAAACTTTATGATTATATAAGAATAGACCATTTCAGGGGTTTTGTTGGTTATTATCAGATTCCTTATGGAAGTGAGGATGCAAGAGTTGGTGAGTGGGTAAAGGCTCCTGCAAGAGAATTTTTTGATTTTATTTTTAAAAAATTTGGTAAGTTTAATTTAATTGCAGAAGACCTTGGTTTTATAACTGATGATGTTGTTGAGATTATGGAAATTTATGATATTCCTGGAATGAGGGTTTTTCAGTTTGGTTTTGAAGATTTAAATTTAAATAATCCCCATTTACCCCACAATTATTCTGAAAAATCTTTTGCTTATACTTCAACTCATGATACAAATACCTTAAAAGGTTGGTTTAAGAAGGAAATAAAAGAGAATACAAAAAAATTTCTTTTAGATTATCTTAATATTTCTTCAGAAGATGATATCTGGAATGGGATAATGAAAAAGATGCTTTTTTCAAGAGCAAGTGTTATAATAATTCCTGTTTATGATATTTTATTTCTTGGTGAAGAGGCAAGAATTAATAAACCGGGGACAAAAATTGGTAACTGGAAATGGAGAATGAGTATAAAACTTTTTGAGTTATTAAAAGAAAAAATTAAATTTTTAAAAAAATTGATTGAAGCTTCAAATAGATAAAATTTATAATTCAAATTATGTCAAATTAGTGTAGAATATAATAACAATATTGAATTTTTCTGGCTCAATAAGATTAAAAGGAATGCCTACGACAAAATGTTCTTAATTTTTTTTCCATAAATAAATATACCGCAATCTTTTTAACTCCAAAAGCATTTCTGTTGATTTGCTGTCTATTTTTCAAAAAATTTGACTGCGAATTTTTTCGCACCCTACCATAAAATTATAGAATATGGGAATAAATGTTAAAGATTTTCAAAAAATGGTAGGCTCAGGCTTTAGCCTGCGGGACATAACGCACCTTGAAGGGTGCGGCTACCATATAAAATTTTTCAGTAGAGTTTAAGTCCCTCCTGTGGATTTAAAATTTATTCAATATTCAAAATTTTTATTGTTTCTGTTTTTTCTCCAAAATTTACTTTTAAAAAGTATATATTTTTATTTATCTC
>JBDRZL010000023.1 GCA_039803925.1 candidate division WOR-3 bacterium
AAAGTAAATTTTGGAGAAAAAACAGAAACAATAAAAATTTTGAATATTGAATAAATTTTAAATCCACAGGAGGGACTTAAACTCTACTGAAAAATTTTATAAGGTAGCCGCACCCTTCAGGGTGTGTTAAATTAATTCTCTTGTTTTATTTTGCAGGCTAAAGCCTGCGTCTACCATTTTTTGAAAATCTTTAACATTTATTCCCATATTCCATAACTTTATGGTAGCCGCACCCTTTAGGGTGCGAAAACTTTGCAGGCTTAAACTCTACTGAAAAATTTTAAGGGAAAAAATTAAAAGAAATTGATTTAAAGAAGAATAAAAAAGTTTTTTTATTTAGTCTCGAACACATCAAAAAAATTGATGTGTAAATGGGGCTAATTGAAAAATTTTTAAGAAATATTGGAAAGATTTAAAGATGATTATACAGGAAATTGAGCAAAAAAATTCAATATTTTCATGGTATTCTACATAAAATTGATTTATCTATTAATTTTTTTTAAAATTAATTATGAAAAAAATATTAACAATTTCATTTATTGGTTTTATCTTAAAAGCCCATATTATAACAGTGGATGGGGACCCTTCTGATTGGATGTCCCATTCTGTTTCGCAGAGAGATACTTTTTTTTACCTACTCCACCCTGGATACACAATAGATCCCTATGAATCAGTCTGGCTTGATGAGATTGATGATGACTTTGGTGACGGAGATTATACTTATCCAACTGATACTTTACCTGGAGGTATACCAAGATTCAAATCAAAAGAGGCAGACCTACGACAATTTAGATTCACAGAGGGAGCAACAAGCACTGATACTTTCCTTTATTTCTTAATAGTTGTAAGCGATACCTTTAATGGAGGACAGGACTGGCCATCTTTTATTGCCTATTTCACAATAGACACTCTAATAAACCGTCAAGGGGCAAAATATGCGCCACAATATTCAGATGTTACAGTATCAGGTGAATGGCAATATTCTGGTGTTTTTTCAATGTATACAGCAAGATTACTAAAGTATGACTATAGTGATGTAAACCCTTCTGGACACAGTTTTGCTCATCAATATAATGTATACGAAGCAGGACTTAAAATTGATTCCTTAAAACTTTACCATAAATCTTACTGGGTAAGTTTCGGTATTGGTCTTGAGGATTTTGGTAATTTCAGAGAAGTTGATTCTATTGCTTCACAGTATAACGGCGGAGGAGGTATTCAAAACTGGGCAGATCCAGATTTATACGACCTTGCATATATCAATGCAATTCAACAGAAAAATGAATTATCAGGTTACTCAGTAAATACACCTGTTACAATCACAAATGCAATGAGAAGAGTTTTTCTTTATGTAAGACTCAATGAAAAACCTACTTTAAAATTTGAAAAAATAAACGAAAAGATAAATAAAGGTATATACGATTTAACTGGTAGAAAAATTATAAATATCAAAAGAAAAGGAATTTACATAAATAAAAATAAAAGGAAAATACTGAAGATAAAATAGATAGTGAGTTATCTTGAAATAAAAAAACTTTATAAGAAATTTAAAAAAGAAGAAATTTTAAAGGATATAAACTTAGAGGTAAAAAAAGGGGAATTTTTTGTTGTTCTCGGACCTTCAGGATGTGGCAAAACAACACTTCTAAAAATTATTGCAGGTCTTTTAAAACCTGATAAGGGTAAAATAATTCTTGAAGAAAACGATATTACAAATCTTGAACCGGGAAAAAGGGATGTGGCTATGGTTTTTCAGAACTATGCTTTATACCCACATATGAAAGTTATGGAAAATATACTATTTCCTTTAAAAATAAAAAAGATTAAAATAGAAGAACAGAGAAAAAGATTGAAATGGGTGTCTGAATTTCTGAAAATTGAAGAAATTCTTGAAAAAAAGCCTTCTGAAATATCAGGTGGCCAGCAGCAAAGGGTGGCTTTAGCAAGGGCACTTGTAAGAAATCCTAAAATCTTTTTAATGGATGAGCCCTTATCAAATCTTGATGCAAAATTGAGAACTGAAATGAGAAGTGAGCTTAAAAATCTCCATAGAAATTTAAATATAACCACAATATATGTAACTCATGATCAGATTGAAGCAATGACTCTCGCTGATAAGATATGCATTTTAAATAAAGGTGAAATAATGCAAATTGGGACACCTGAAGAAATTTATGAAAAGCCTCAAAATTTTTTTGTGGCAAGTTTTATTGGAACTCATGGGATTAATATTATTGAATCTGAAAATTTTATACTCTGTGTAAGGCCAGAAAAATTTTATCTTGCAAGACAGGAAGGCAAAAACTACGAATTTTATGTTAGGCTTAACTCTTACGATTTTATTGGAGAATACTATGTTTTAAAATGTGATATTGTGGATGTTGTATTTGATGGGAGTCATATAGATACAAAGAAAGGGGAAATAAAAGTAATTATGAATAGAAAACCTGAATACAGAAATATAATTTTTTATGTAAGGGAAAAGGATGTTTATAGATTTGATAGAAATAAATTAAGACTTTCTTAATTCAAATAAAGCATCTCTATATTTTGCTGCCTTTTCAAATTCAAAAAGATCAGCGGCTTCTTTCATTTTCCTTTCAAGTTCTTCAATCAAACTTATTTTATCAAGGGTTGCTTTTAAAACTTCTATTTCCTTTTCAACATCCTCATATTCATCCTTTGCTTCAAGTCTTGCATCTGCAACAATTGTTGTCATTAAAATTTGTTCTTTAGTCTTTTTTATAGTTTCAGGAACTATTCCATGTTTTTCATTATATTCCATTTGAATTTTTCTTCTCCTTTCAGTTTCTTCTATTGCCTTTTTCATAGCCTGGGTTACTTCATCAGCATAAAGGATAACTTTTCCTGCTTTATTTCTTGCAGCTCTCCCGGCAGTTTGTATTAAAGCAGTTTCACTTCTTAAAAAACCAGTTTTGTCAGCATCAAGTATAGCAACAAGGGAAACTTCTGGCAAATCAAGACCTTCTCTTAAAAGGTTAACACCGACAATAGAGTCAAATTTACCAAGTCTTAAATCCCTCAAAATCTCTACCCTATCAATTGGATGAACTTCAGAATGAAGGTATTTAACTCTGAAACCTGCTAAGGATAAATACTCAGCAAGATCTTCAGCCATTCTTTTTGTAAGGGTTGTAACAAGAGCTCTCTCACCTTTTTCCTTTGTTTTCCTTATCTCTTCCATTAAATCATCAATCTGCCCCCTTGTTGGTTTTACAACAATTTCTGGGTCCACAAGACCTGTGGGTCTTACAATCATTTCAACTACTCTACCCTTAGCTTTTTCAATTTCATAATCTCCAGGTGTAGCTGACATATATATCACTCTATCAAGAAGTGCTTCAAACTCTTCAAACTTTAAAGGTCTGTTATCAAGAGCAGAAGGAAGTCTAAATCCATACTCCACAAGAACTTCCTTTCTTGATCTATCACCCCTATACATTGCTCTTAACTGAGGAATTGTTACATGACTTTCATCTATTATGCATAAAAATTCGGGTGGAAAATAATCAAGTAAACATCTCGGTCTTTCACCGGGTTTTCTTCCGTCAAAATGTCTTGAATAATTTTCAATTCCAGGACAGTAACCTATTTCTCTTAACATTTCAAGGTCATACCTTGTCCTTTGCTCTAATCTCTGTGCTTCAAGAAGCTTCCCCTCTTCTTTTAACTCCTTAAGCCTTTCTTCAAGTTCTTCTTCAATAGATTTTAAAGCTCTTTCAAGAGTTGGTCTTGTTGTAACATAATGTGAAGCTGGGTAAATAGCAATTCTCTTTTTTCTTTCAAAAACTTTTTGAGATACTTTATCCCTTATTTCAATTTTCTCTATCCAGTCATCAAACATTTCTATTCTTACAAGATAATCCTCATAGGCAGGTATAAGTTCTATTACATCACCCTTAACCCTGAACCTCCCTCTTGCAAGTTCAAAGTCATTTCTTGTGTAATAAAGATCAACAAGTCTTCTTAAAATAACATCCCTTTCAATATTCTGTCCTTCTTCTAAAATAAGATAAATTTTCTTTATCTCTTCAGGGTTTCCAAGTCCATAAATACAGGATACAGAGGCAACAACAATAACATCATCTCTTTCAAGAAGTGAAGAAGTTGTTCTTAGCCTTAATCTTTCAATATCCTCATTAATTGAAGCATCCTTTTCTATATAAGTATCTGTCTCAGGTATATAAGCCTCAGGCTGATAGTAATCATAGTAAGAAATAAAGTATTCCACTTTATTTTCAGGGAAAAGCTGTTTTAATTCTCCGTAAATCTGTGCTGCAAGAGTTTTATTGTGGGAAATAATTAAGGTAGGTTTACCCCATTTTTCAATCACATTTGCAATAGTAAAAGTTTTGCCACTTCCTGTAACCCCGAGAAGAACTTGATGTCTTAGACCTGATTCAAGACCTGATAGTAATTCTTTTATTGCTTTTGGTTGATCACCTTTCGGCTTAAGGTCTGTAACCATTTTAAAACTTGCCATATTATTTAATTTAATCCTTTTATAGAAAAAAATCAACTCATCCCATTTTTTTTGTATTTTATTTTAAATAAGCATTAAAATTATTTTTAGAATCCTTTATATTTTTAGAATCCTTTAAAGGAGGGATTTAAATGAAAATAAATAAAATTTGTGTTCTTGGTGCAGGAACAATGGGCAGTCAAATTGCTGCCCTTTTATCAAGTCTTGGATTTAAAACCTATTTACTTGATATAGTCCCTAAGGATGGAAAAGACAGAAATAAAATTGTAAAAGATGCGATTCAAAGGTTAAAAAAACAATTTCCACCTCCTTTATATTTACCTGAATTTGCAGAGGATATTGAAATTGGAAATTTTGAAGACAACCTTGAAATTGTTAAAGAAGTAGACTGGATAATTGAGGCAGTTGTTGAAAATCTTGAAATTAAAAAAAACTTATTTAAAAAAGTGGAAAATTTTTATAAGGATGGAACAATTTTAACAACTAACACCTCAGGCTTACCACTAAAAGAGATTTCTTCTGATTTCAAAAAGGAGATGAAGAGAAACTTTTTTGGAACCCATTTTTTCAATCCACCAAGATTTATGAAACTTCTTGAAATTATTCCAGGACCCGAAACTGATAAAAATATTTTGGAAGATTTTAAAAAATTCGCTGAAAGGAAACTGGGAAAGGGAATAGTAATAGCTAAAGATACCCCCAATTTTATTGCTAACAGAATCGGAGTATTTGGAATTATGTATGTTTTTAAATTAATGGAAGAAATGAATTTGAGTCCAGAAGAGATTGATGCCTTAACAGGAAAAGCAATGGGGAGACCCAAAACTGCAACCTTTAGAACTCTTGACCTTGTGGGACTTGATGTTCTATACCATGTTGCTAAAACTGTATACGAAAGGGCTACAAAAGATGAGATGAGAGAAATCTTTAAACCACCTGAATTTCTTGAAAAAATGATAAAGGAGGGGCTACTTGGTGATAAAACCGGAAAAGGGTTTTATAAAAAAGAAAAAGTAAACGGCGAATCAAAAATATACACCTTTGATATTAAAAACTGGACTTACAGGGAGCAGAGTAAGGCAAGTTTTCCTTCTCTTGAAAGAGCTATGCAGGAAGAAAATGAACTTGAAAGAATAAAATTTCTCATAAAGGGAAAGGATAAAGGAGCAGAATTTGCTTATAGATCTCTTTCTGAACTCTTACTTTACTGTGCCAACAGAATTCCTGAAATTTCTGATGATGTATTGAATATAGACAATGCAATGAAATGGGGATTTGGCTGGAAATATGGACCTTTTGAATTATGGGATTATCTCGGAGTAAAGGAATTCACAAAGAGAATGGAGAATGACGGTAAAAAGGTCCCTGAATGGGTTAAGGAAATTGATAGTTTCTATAAAAAAGATAAAACAAAAAGGCACTTTTACTTTTATCCAGAAAAAAATTACAGGGAAGAAATAAAAAGTAAATATGAAGTTTATATCAGTGATTTAAAAGAAGAGAAAAAAATTTTAAGGGAAAATAATGAAGCCACTTTATATGATATGGGAGAAGATGTGCTTTTACTTGAATTTCACACAAAGGCAAATGCAATAGGACCTGGAATAGTTGAGATGGTATTTAATTCCATTGATTTTCTTGAAAATTCTAATTATGCTGGAATGGTTATAGGTAATCAGGGGGAACATTTCTCAGCAGGTGCAAATCTATATTTAATACTTATGGCTATTCAGGAAGAAGAATGGGATGAAATTGATCTGATGGTAAGAAAATTCCAGGAAATGAATATGAGAATAAAATATTCAAATAAACCAATAGTAACTGCACCTTTTGGGAGAGTTTTAGGCGGTGGATGTGAAATTGTTTTACACTCCCCTTATGTCCAAGCTTCTTCAGAATTATACATGGGACTTGTTGAAATTGCAGTTGGTCTATTACCAGCAGGGGGTGGCACAAAAGAAATGTTATTGAGACATAAAGAAATTATACCAGAAGGTATAAATGTTGATTTTTATCCATACCTCAGAAGAATTCTTGAAATTATAGGAATGGCAAAAGTTTCTTCTTCTGCTTTTGAAGCTAAAAAATTTTTGTTTTTAAGAGATAAAGACGGTATAACAATAAATCAGGATCACCTTCTTTATGATGCAAAGAGAAAAGTTATTGAACTAAATGAACTCGGTTTTCAAAAAAACAGAAAGAAAAAAATAAAGGTTGAAGGAAGAGATGGTTACTTTTATCTTGAAATGCTTATATATAATCTACTTGAAGCAAAACAGATTACAGAACATGAAGCTCTTATCGCCAAAAAAATATCAGAAATTTTAACAGTAAAAGATGTGCCAGTAGGCACAGAGGTCACTGAAGAAACCTTACTTGATCTTGAAAGGGAAAACTTTCTTTTCCTCTGTGGAACACAGAAAACAAAAGAGAGAATAGAACATATGCTTTTAAAGGGTAAACCTTTAAGAAATTAAAAGGAGGTTTTAAAATGAAAAAGATAGTAGTTGTTGATGGGGTTAGAACCCCTGGAGGTAAAGCAAATAAAGGTTCTTTTAAAGATACAAGACCTGAATATCTTGCAACCTGTGCGGTTAATGAACTTATTAAAAGAACAGGATTAGATAAAAAAGAAATTGACGATTTAATTTTAGGATGTGCTTTCCCTGAAGGTGAACAGGGAATGAATATAGCAAGAATTGTAGCACTTGCTGCTTCACTTCCAGTAGATGTTCCGGCTATGACCATAAATAGATTCTGTGCATCAGGTCTTGAAGCGATTGCAATTGCTGCATCTAAAATAATAAGTGGATTGGCTGATTGTATAATTGCAGGTGGTGTTGAAAGTATGTCAAAAATTCCAATGGGTGGTCTTAAAACTTCTCCATTTCCTTTACTTATGGAAAAATTCCCTGGATATTATCTTTCAATGGGATTAACAGCTGAAAAAGTAGCAGAAAAATATAATATTAAAAGAGAGGAACAGGATAAATTTGCCTACGAAAGTCATATGAAAGCCTTAAAGGCTCAGGAAAATGGAAAATTTAAAGATGAAATTGTTCCTGTTACTACAAAGGTTATAAAGTATGAGGATGGATTACAAAAAATAGAAGAGATTACTCTTGATTTTGATGAAGGAATAAGAGCTGATACATCAATTGAAGCTTTATCAAAACTAAAACCTGTATTTAAAGAAGGAGGCACTGTTACTGCTGGAAATTCTTCACAGATGACAGATGGAGCGGCAGCTTTACTTATAATGTCAGAGGAAAAAGCAAAAGCTCTTGGTTTTAAACCAATTCTAAGATTTGTTACCTATACTGTGCATGGTGTTGAACCTGAGATAATGGGAATAGGACCTGTAAAAGCAATTCCTAAGGCACTGAAAAATGCTGGTTTAAATAAAGAAGACATAGGTCTTATAGAATTAAATGAGGCTTTTGCAGCACAATCTCTTGCTGTTATAAAGGAACTTGACCTTGATAGGGAAAGAATAAATGTAAATGGTGGAGCAATTGCCTTAGGACATCCCCTTGGATGCACAGGAGCTAAATTAACAGTTACATTAATGAATGAAATGAGAAGAAGAAAAGTTCAATTTGGAATGGTAACTATGTGTATAGGAGGAGGAATGGGAGCAGCAGGAATTTTTGAACTAATATGAAAATTAAATAAGGAGGAAAAAAATGGAGGAAAAAATTTATAAAAAGGGAGGAGGATTTTTAATTAGTGAAACACCAACTGAAGAAATCTTTATTCCTGAAAATTTCTCTGAAGAACAGAAAATGATTGCAAAAACTGCTGAAGATTTCATAATTAAAGAAGTTATTCCAAACACTAATGAAATTGAATCCCAGAATTTTGAGATTCAAAGAAAATTAATAAAAAAAGCAGGGGAACTTGGACTTTTAGGAGCTGATATTCCTGAAAAATACGGTGGACTAAATCTTGATAAGGTTTCCTCAATGTTAATTGCAGAAAAAATAAGCATGCATGGTTCCTTTTCTGTTACTTTTGGAGCACATACTGGAATAGGAACTCTTCCAATTGTTCTATTTGGAAATGAGGAACAGAAGAAAAAATATTTACCAAAGCTTGCAACAGGCGAATATATAGGAGCCTATGCCTTAACAGAACCTCAAGCAGGTTCTGATGCAATGAACATTAAAACAAACGCAAAACTTGAAGGATCCTATTTTATTTTAAATGGAACAAAACAATTTATAACAAACGCAGGGTTTGCTGACCTATTTATAATTTTTGCAAAAGTGGATGGAAAGGATTTTGCTGCTTTTATAGTGGAAAGAAATTCAGATGGATTAATAATCGGAAAAGAGGAACATAAAATGGGGATTAGGGGTTCTTCTACCTGTGCTTTAACCCTTGAAAATTTAAAAGTTCCAAAAGAAAATTTACTTTATGAAATTGGAAAAGGTCATCACATTGCTTTTAATATATTAAACATAGGAAGATACAAACTGGGAGTAGGAACAATAGGTGCATCAAAAGGAGCTTTAAAAGAAGCAGTTAGTTATGCCAAGGAAAGAGTCCAATTTTCAAAACCAATAGCTGAATTTGGGCTTATTAAGGAAAAAATTGCAAATATGGTAACAAAAATATTTATGGGTGAAAGTATGGCTTATAGACTCGCAGGAAATTTAGATGAATCCCTTAAAGAACTGAATCCTGATTCACCAGATTACATGCAAGAAGTTATGAAAAGAATTAGAGAATATGCTGTTGAGTGTTCAATACTAAAAGTTTATGGCTCAGAACTTCTTGATTATGTTGTGGATGAGTGTGTTCAGATATATGGAGGATACGGATTTATAACAGAGTATCCTGTTGAAAGGTATTACAGGGATTCAAGAATCAATAGATTATTTGAAGGAACAAACGAAATAAATAGGCTCCTGATTACAGGAATGTTAATGAGAAATGCCCTTGAAGGAAAATTACCCCTTTTGAAGGAAATTGATAAAGTCTCAAAAGAATTTGTTACTTTTACACCATCAATGGTTCAAGTTTTGAATGGACCACTTGGTGAAGAAAAAACATTATTAAATTTAATGAAAAAAGTCTTGCTGATTTCAGCAGGAGTTGCTGCACAAGTTTATAAAGAAAATTTAAGGGATGAAGAAGAAATTCTTGCTACAATTTCGGATATGATTATTGAAACCTATGCTTTTGAAAGTGCTATATTAAGGTCAGAAAAATTAAGAAAAATAGGTAAGGAAAATGAACTGATGGTATTATGCATAAAATATTACGCCCCCACTTTCTTAGAAAAAATGGAAAGTTATTCAAGAAAAATTCTTACAAACTGTAAAAAGGGAGACGAATTAAGGCTTCTTTTGACAGGAATAAAGAAGTTTACAAGATGGTATAATCCTTCCGATGTTATCAGTATAGGAAGAAAAATTTCGGAAAAAACATATGAACTCGCAAAATATCCTTTTTCAGTTGTTTAATTAAAATGTGAGATAAATCACTTAAAAAAAGAAAATTAAACTGTATAATTAAATAAAAGGAGGTAAAAATATGAAAAAATTTATAATTTTAATAATCTTCACACAACTAAAAGCAGGAATACTTTCTTACTGGGGTCTTGATAAACTTGTAACATTAAATTATTCAGGTTTTGATAGTCTCAAAACACCCTATGTTCGTTTAGTTTCTCCATTATCTTTATCTACAATAACTATATCTCAATCCACTGATAGACTTTCACAAGCTTATTATTCAAGAGAATCATCTGTTTTCTCAATTAATGACATATTAATTTTTAAAGAACTGGATACTCTTAATTCTTTATGGGTTAAAGGACCTGTTATTCCTGTATACGGGTCTGAAAGTAAAGTCATAAATAATATAAAAATAATTCCAGATACACATTCATTAAGACTCCCCAATTATTTATGGGTTCTCGACACGATAAATCAAAAATTCATAACAGACATTGATAGAGATCAGTTTATGGACACTGTAATAATTCAAATTGGGCAGGGAAAATTTTTAAAAATGGATACTATAGATATTGTAATAGGCTCAATTATAGCCTATCACATTAAAATTGAATATTGGGGAACAGGTAGATTCGGAAATGGACTTACACTTAATCATTATATTTCCATTGACCGCTGGTGGGCACCTAATAACTTTGGAAATATATTTCATGGATTAGTAAAGGAAGAATTTTTCCAGGTTGATTCTGCTCCAGGTTTTGTAATGAAAATAAATAGAAGTTCAGGTAAGGGATCATCACTAATAGAAAGTGTGGGAATAAATGAATCTTATAAATTTAATTCTCAAATTAAAACAAAAATAAGTTACCTTATAGATAAAAACTTAACCTTAATTGATAGATTTTTCTATGACCTTTCAGGAAAAAAAGTATATAAAATGAATAAAGGAATTTATTTTACAAAAGATAAACTGAGGAAAACTAAATTTATTGTAATTAAATAAATTTCTTCAAAACATCTAAGGAGAACTTTTCTATTAGATAAATATTGAATTTTAGTTCTTTTTTTAAATTTTTAAGATTATTTTTAATCTCTTTAAAATCTTTTTCATAAGAAAATAATCTATAATAATTATAAAGTAAAGCAAGGTCATCTCTTTTAGTGATTTTTACAATATCCTTTAATTCTTTTAAAATACAACTTGTATCCTCTTTTTTAATAATTTTTATTTTATAAAGAAGGGATAAAACTCTAAAATTAAAAACTTTTAATTTTTCCTTCTTAGAATAAAAAAGAGGTTCTTCTATATACTTTAAAGCACTATCAATATCACCTGATAAAAAATAAGAAAGAGAAAGGGAATAAAGATTAAGATTTTCTCCATATTTATCATTTTCTTTCCTTGATAGTTCTACAAGTTTTTTAAAATAAGTAATACTATCCTCAAATTTCCTTTTATATAATAAAAAAGTTGCATAATTATGAATAACTGTCAAATTAACCCCCTTAAAAAGTTCTTCTGAACTCAAAAAAATTTTTGAGCTTTCAAAAGATTTTTCTGCCTTTTTTATTTTACCCATAGAAACGAATATTATCCCTTCGTAAACATCTATCTTTGCAATGTATTCTTTATCTCTCATTGACTCTGCCAGATATTTTGCTTTTTTTAAATTTTTTAAAGCCTTTTCAAATTCTCCTTTTGTATATAAAAGATAAGAATATTCAACAAGAACAGGATAAAGGGATTTATATTCCCTCAAAAAGTTATATTTCTCAATAGATTTTTCAAACCAGTTTTCCGCATCTTCTAAATTGCCGAGCATCAAATTATTAAAGGCAATACTGGACTCAAGATCTGCAATTTCACCAAGTGAAAGGTTTTCTTTTTCTTTATAAATTTCTAAAGATATTTCAAGTGACTTTTTATATTCACCGGTATTTTCAAGAGCTGTTTGATATAAATTCATAAATTTTAATCTATCTCTTTTTTCAAAAAAGGAAACCTCATCTTTTATCTTTTCAAGAATCAAAAAAGCCTCTTTAAATTCTCCCATATCAAGTAAAACATCAGCAAGTGATAAAAAAAGTTTTTTACCTTTATCTCCAAGTAAACTTATGCCTTTTTTTAGAATATAGAGGGATTTTTCTTTTTCTCCCTTGAAATTAAAATAAAGTGAAAGGAAATCATAGTAATTTATATCTTCCTTACTTAAGTTTTCTATTAAAATTTTAGCCTCATCCAAAAAACCAAGATGTAAAAGGGAATATATTCTCTTATAAATACAGTTTTTAGAAACTTCTAAATTTTTTTCTTTATAACTTTCAATAAGAAAATCTGTTATTAATTTCAAATCACTTATACTTCCCCTTTCATATAAGCTATCAAGCATTTTCTCACCAAATTTTATAACATCATCAAAAAGTTCAGCTTTAAAGGCATGATAGATTGAAAAAATATTTTCTTTATCACTTGAATTTTCAAGTATTTTTCTATGAATATCCCTTCTTTCCTCCTTTAAAAGAGTGTTATATATTGTTTCTTGGAAAAGAGGAGTTTTAAAATAATATTTATTTTCTTCCTTAAATAAGTAGCCCTTTTCAACTAACTTTTCTAAGTCTTCGTTTTTTAAATCAATCAAACTTAAAACTCTCTCCTCAAAAGAAGGACCTAAAACAGAAACTTTTTTTAGTATCTCCTTTAAACTTTCTTCAAGATTCTCAACCTCTGACATTATCACAAGATCAATCCTATCAGGTATTTTTTTCTCTTTTGATATAAGAATTTCATTAATGAATAAAGGGTTACCCTTTGTTTTTTCAAATATTTCTTCCTGATAATGAATAGGAAGAAAAATATTTACTTTATTTATAAATTCTTTAAACTCTTCATAATCAAACCCTTTTAATTCTGTAAAATCTAAATCAACACCCCTTAATCTTCTTAAAATTACATCCTTATTTCTTGTGGCAATTATTAAGGTAATTGGTATTTTAATTCTTTCAATTATAAATTTTATAAATTCATAAGAGAGAAAATCAGCCCATTGCATATCATCAAGAATAAAAACTGTTTTCCCTTTTTTCTCAATATAATCAATAAAATTAAAAAAATCATCTTCTTTTTTAAAATCAAAACTCTTCTTAAATTCAGAAGAAAAGATATTGAACTCTCCTCCAAAAGGGGAGGCTCTGAAACTATAAACTTTATATTCCTTTTCAATTAAATCTTTAATTTTATTGAGAAGCGAAGTTTTACCAATCCCAGGGGGTCCGTATATAACAAAAACCTTAACTTTTTTATTCTCCTTAATCTCCTTTAAAATCTTTTCAATAATTTCTTTTCTTCCAACAAAAGGAAATCTCTTTTCTTTCAACCCCTCAGATAATCCCAAAACTTTAAAAATTTTAATTTTTTCTCTTTTACCTTTAACTTTTTGAGTTCCCAAACTTTCAAAAATGAAAAGGTCACCTGCTAAATTTTTTGTTGTTTCACTTACAAGTATTTCATCAATACCAGATAATGATTCTATACGTTGAGCAAGATTAACAGTATCACCTATTACAGTATAATCAAGAGTTTCACCAAGACCTATACCTGTTAAAAGTATTTCTCCTGAATTTATACCTACATGCACACCTATTCCATATTCTTTTTTTAAATTCTTCACAAAATTAAGTATTTCAAGAGCTGCCCTTATTGCCTTTTCTGCATGATTTTCGTATTCCCCTTTTACTCCAAAAAAGCATAAACACGCATCTCCTATGTATTTATCAATCTTTCCATCGTAATATTCCACAATTTTCTTTACCTCTGTAAAAAAGATGTTGAGAATTTTAACAACATCTTCTGCATCTCTTTTTTCTGAAAGACTTGTAAAACCAGCCACATCCACAAACATAACTGAAACTCTTTTTCTCTCACCTTTTTTCTCCTCTATTAATCTTGAACCACATTTACCACAGAAAATGAAACCATCAGGATTTTCAAAAGAACACTTAGAACATTTTATTGACATTCTTTTTAAATTTTAAAGAAAATCTCTATTCTATAACAAAATTTATTAGTTCTTTCCAATTATTAATACTTATAATATCCTCTTTTACTTCTTTCCCCTTAGGATTCCATAAGATAGCCTTTGCACCTATTTTTAAAGGACCTTCTATATCAAGTTCAGGAGTATCCCCAATATGTAAGAGTTCTTCAGGTTTTATTTTAAAAAAATTTATAACTTTCATAAAAATCTCTGGATGCGGTTTTCTTACACCTTCAAAAGAAGAAAAAAGCATTATATCAAAAAAAGAGGAAATTCCTGTATCTTCAAGAATTTTTTTTTCAACATTTCCCCCAGGTGTATTTGAAACAATACCAAGCTTAAACCCCTTTTCTTTTAATATTTTTATAACCTCTATCACATCCTTATCAACACTTAAACCAGCTTTATAGAGATATTCCTCATAAATTTTTACAAGACTTTTAACCATTTTTTTCCTTTTTCTAATTTTTAGATTTTTTAAAATTTCTTCTGCCATAATATAAAGGGTAACTTCTTTATTATTAATTGGATTTACCCTGTAAAGCTCCCAAACTTTACTTGAAATTTCCTTTACTTCTTCATAAGAAAAATCATATCCCTTTTCCTTTAAAAATCTTACAACCTCCTTTGCTCTTTCCTCCCTCATCTTTTTAATCTTTTCTTCATCAATTGGAACAAGGGTATCCCAGTAATCAAAGGTTATAGCCTTTATTTTCATAATCAAACAAAACCTGGAACATCCTCATACTTTAAAGGTCTATCCATAAGTTCTTTTATTGCAATCTTTAAATCCTTTTTATCATACAAAACCTCATACAATTTTTTTGCAATTGGAATATAAATTCCCTTTTTTTCAGCCAACTTCACATAAGGTTTTAAAGTATAAAAACCCTCAACAGTTTTAATTTTTTTAAGAGATTCCTCTACGCTCTCACCTTTTCCAATTAAAATTCCAAAATTTCTATTTCTTGAGAGATCACCTGTTGCAGTTAAAAGAAGGTCTCCAAGTCCTGAAAGTCCTGAAAATGTATGGGACCTTGCACCAAATTCCTTTCCGAACCTTGACATTTCAACAAGCGATCTTGTTAAAAAAGCTGCCCTTGCATTGAACCCTAAATTGAGTCCATCAAGTATTCCAGCTCCTATAGCATAAACATTTTTTAATGCGCCACCTAATTCAACTCCTTTTACATCATGGGAAATATAAACTCTAAAAAAAGGAGTTGTAAGTAATTTTTGAAGTTTTTTTATCTCATTTTCTTCTGGACCAGCAAGAACAGTAAGGGAAGGAACATTTCTTATAACTTCTTCTGCAAAGTTTGGACCTGATAAAACAAAAATTTTTTTAGCCTTTCTCTTTAAAACCTCCCTTATTATCTCACTTGGCCTTTCAAGTTTTTTAATTTCAAGTCCCTTTGAAGCTGAGATTATAATTTTTGGTTTTTTTATAAATTTTTCAAATTCTTCCCAAACACCTCTTACATACTGTGTTGGAATGGCAGAAATAAAAACATCTGAATCATTGATACATTTTTCTAAATCAAAAGAGGGAATTACCTTTTCAGGATATTTAAAAAAATTAAAATAAATAGGATTTCTCCTTTCTTTACTTATACTTTCAAGAATTAGAGAATTTTTATCCCATATATAAACTTTTTCAAAATTAAAAGAACATATATAGGAAAGTGCAGTCCCCCACCTACCTGCTCCTAAAATAAAAACTTTCAAGGTTTTATTTCCTCAAAAAAATATTTACCATCATTTTCTTTAATTAAACCTGCTCTTGGGATAGGGTCATGTTCAAAAAAAGTAAGCCACTTTTCCTTTGATGCCAATTCATAATATTTTCTTCTAACCTCAAGTGTTATAAGAGGGAATGTATCATAACCCATTATATAGGGAAGTGGAACATGATAACTTGTAGGAACTATATCACCAAAATAAATTGCCTTTTCACCTTTACTTTCTATCAAAACAAATTGATGTCCCCGTGTGTGTCCGCCTGTATGAATGAGTTTTATACCAGGTAAAATTTCCATATCACCATCTATTAAAAAAAGTTTTCCTTCTTTATAAATAGGCTCAAAGTTTTCTTTTTTATAAGAAGCCCTTGTCCTTTCATTTGGATTCATCGCATCTTCAAATTCTTTCTTCTGGACATAAAAAATTGCATTTGGATAAGAAATAGATAGTTTATCATCAACATATTCTGTTGAACCTCCAGCATGATCAAAATGTAAATGAGTCAAAACAACATGAGTTATTTCTTCTTTCCTTATTCCATAAATTTTAAAGGGATCATTCTTTAATTTAATTCCATAAATTTCAAATTCCTTTTCGGAATATTTATTACCTGTTCCATTATCTATTAAAATTTTAAAATCCTTACCTATTACTAAAAGGGGATTTAAACCAAGTGTTATTCTGTTAATTCTATCAGGTTTTACATTTTTTGACCATAAAACCTTAGGAACAACACCAAACATTGCTCCTCCATCAAGTTTAAATGTTCCAAAAGATAAATGTATTAATTTAAAATCTCCTAAATTAAAAATTCTCTTCATCAAACCTCCTTAAAAAATTTTAAATAAACTTTTCTTGTTCTCGGACCATCATATTCTGCTAAAAAAATCCCCTGCCACTTTCCAAGAACAAGATCACCATCTTCAACAAATAAAAATAAACTGCTTCCTGTTATAGTTGTCTTTACATGAGCATCTGCATTACCCTCTGTATGTTTATAAGGACCTTTCGGCGGTGCAATAAGGTGAAGGGAATGAATTATATCCTGAGCAACAGCAGGGTCATAACTCTCATTAACGGTTATACCACAGGTTGTATGGGGAACATATAAAAATACTATCCCTTTATCAAACTTCTTATTTTTTAAAATTTTTCTAATCTCATCGGTAATCTCCACAAATTGCTCCCTTTCTTTTGTTTGAATTGTTAAAATTTCCATACACTCTTACTCCTTTTATCTATTTAAAATATGAATTGCCCTTTTATGAACATTTTCTGCTGCTTCCATTAGTATCTCAGAAAAAGTTGGATGGGGATGTATTGTAAGACCTATATCTTCAGAAGTTGCACCCATTTCAATAGCAAGGGCACCTTCACCTATAAGAGAAGAAGCTTCTGGAGAAATTATATGAACTCCTATAACTTCATCATTTTCTTTATTTACTATTATTTTTGCAAGCCCCATACTTTCACCATAAGTTAAAGCCCTTCCACTTGCAATTAATGGGAATCTCCCAATTTCTATGTCAATTCCCTTACTCCTTGCCTCCTCCTCTGTCATACCGCAGGATGCAAACTCAGGAATAGTATAAACAACAGAAGGAATACATCTTGGATCAAACTCAGAATTAAACCCCTTTATAACCTCTGCCGCAACAATACCTTCCCTTGAAGCCTTATGGGCTAAAAGAGGAGGTTCAGCTACATCTCCAATTGCATAGATACCTTTTTCATTTGCTCTTCTTTTTTTATCAACTTGTATAAAACCCTTTTCATTTATTTTTAAACCAAGTTTTTCAATACCTTCAATTCTTGAATTTGGTTTTCTTCCAATAGAAATAAGTAATACATCACCTTCATAAATTTCTTCTTTACCCTTATAATCAACAAGTAATTTTACCTTTTTGTTTTTAACTGAAATTTCCTTTGCCTTTCTTTCAGTAAAAATCTTTATCCCCTTTCTTTTAAGAATTTTTGTTAATTCCTGAGCCATTTCTTTATCCATTCCGGGTAAAATCTGGTCCATAAGTTCAATTACTTCAACATCACTCCCGAGATTTTTATAAATATAAGCAAATTCAAGACCTATTGCTCCACCTCCCAGTATTAAAAGTTTTTCAGGTACTTTCTTTAAAGAAACTGCATCATCACTTGTCCAGATAAATTCACCATCAGGTTCAAACCCCTTAAGTATAAAGGGACTGGAACCTGTTGCTATAACTATATTTTCAGCAGTAAATTCCTTTATTTCCCCTTTTTCTGTTTTAACCTTTATCTTTTTATCAGAATCAAAAATTGCCTCACCTTTTATAAAATCAACATTATAAGCTTTCCACAAACTCGTAATTCCTGTAACAAGTCTTTTTACAATTTTATCTTTCCATTCCCTCAATTTTTCTATATCATAACGGAAATCAGAAAAATTAAATCCAAACTCCTTTTTAGCCTTTTCATTTAATTCAATAATACTTGCAACATGAATCAAAGCCTTTGTAGGAATACACCCCACATTTAAACAAACACCGCCTATATAATTTTTATCCACAACAAGAGTTTTAATTCCAATTTGCCCAAGTCTTATTGCACAAACATAACCTCCGGGGCCTGCTCCGATAACAATTGTTTTATAATCCATTTTTTACCTCCTGAAGTTTTAAGATTAAATAGAGAATTTTAAAATATTACTCTAAATGCTTTCAAGAAATAAAAGTTCTGGAGTTTCTAAATATTTTATTAAATCCTTCATAAAAAGTGCAGCTTCAGCACCATCTATTACTCTGTGATCAAAGGAAAGAGAAAGATAAACCATATCCCTTATTACAATTTCTCCCCTTTCATTTATAACTGGTCTCTTTTTTATTGAATGAAATCCAAGAATTGCTACCTGTGGATAGTTTATAACAGGGAAAGAAAAAAGACCTCCGATAGAACCTATATTAGTTATTGAAAAGGTGCCTCCCTGAACATCCTCTAAGTTTAGCTCCCTTTTTCTTGCTTTTTCAGATAGTAGAGATATTTCCCTTGCAATATCTAAAAGACTTTTTCTTTCACAATTTTTAACAACAGGGACAATAAGACCCTGTTCTGTAGCGACTGCAACACCAATGTTATATTCTTTATGCAAAACTATTTCACCCTTTTCATCATCAAATGTGGCATTTACATAAGGATGTTTTTTTAGAGCTGAAACTAATGCTTTTATTACAAAGGGCATATAGGTAAGTTTAACACCCTCCTTTTCTGCAAGTTCTTTCATTTTTTCCCTTAATTTAACAAGCTCAGTTAAATCTGCTTCATCAACATGAAGAGTATGAACTGCTTTTGATTTCGATTCTCTAAGTCTTTGAGCTATTTCCCTCCTTAAACCTCTAAGGGGAATTACCTCTTTTTCAGCTTCAAATTTTTCTTTAACTTTTTCTTTTTCAAGTTTTTCTTTAATTTCTAAAACATCCTTTTTAAATATTCTCTTTTTCTCAGAAGCTATTTTACTTAGATCAATTCCAAGCTCCCTTGCAAGTTTTCTTGCAGAGGGAGTTGCAAGGACTTTTCCTTTTATATAAGGTGGTTCAAGAGGCAATTTCACTTTTTCCTCTACATAAAAAGGTGTTTTTATTTCCTCCTTTTCTAAATTTTTAACAGGGGAAACTATACTTTCTTCTTTTTCTTCCGAAGAAGGACTAAGTTCTATTTCACCTTCTACTTTTTCTCCCTTTTTAATCATAATTGCTAAAGGTTTACCAACTTCTACAACACTCCCTTCTTTTTCAAGTATCTTGTATAAAATTCCTTCAAAAGGAGAGGGAATTTCAACTGTAACTTTTTGAGTTTCAACTTCAACAATTGGTTCATTTTTTTTAACAAATTCACCTTCCTTTTTAAGCCACTTTAAAATTTCTCCCTCAACAACACTTTCAGCAATCTCAGGTAATTTAAGCACAAAGGGCATTTAAAAACCTCCTTCAAGTAGCTTCTTACAAGCTCTTAAAATTCTCTTTTGAGAAGGCATATAAATGTTTTCAAGAACATAAGGAAAAGGAGTATCAAAGCCAGTAACCCTAACAACAGGTGCATCTAAATAGAAAATAGCTCTTTCAGAAATAAAAGCTGAAAGCTCTGAGGCAAAAGAGTTTATTCTTGGAGCCTCAACAACTATCATAACCCTTCCTGTCTTTGCCACTGAATTAAGAATAGTTTCTCCATCAAAGGGAATTATTGTCCTCAAATCAATAAGTTCACAGGAAATACCTTCTTTTTCTAATTCTTCCACTGCTTTCTTGCACTCATGAATCATATAACCATAACTTATAATCGTTAAATCTTTTCCTTCCCTTAAAACTTTTGCCTTTCCTATGGGGACAGTGTATTTTTCTTCTGGAACTTCTTCTTTAAAGGCAAAATAAATTTTCTTTGGTTCAAGAAAAATAACAGGATCTTCATCCTCAATTGCTGAAATTAAAAGACCCTTTGCATCGTAAGGATTAGAAGGAATTATCACTTTAAGCCCCGGAATATGGGCAAAAATTGCCTCAGGACTCTGCGAATGATATAAACCTCCTTTTACACCTCCACCGTACGGAGACCTTATAACAAGTGGAACACTGAACTGTCCTCCTGACCTGAACCTTTCCTTTGCTATATCAGAAATAAGGATATCAAAACCCGGCCATATAAAATCAATAAATTGAATTTCAGCCACGGGTCTTAATCCGTATAAAGCAAGTCCTGCTGCCATTCCAAGAATTCCGTTCTCATCAAGTGGAGTATCAAAAACCCTTTCTTCTCCATATTTATCCTGCAATCCCTCTGTTATTGTAAAAACTCCACCTTTTTTTCCAACATCCTCTCCAAAAACCAAAACTCTTTCATCCTCATAAAGTTTTATATCAAGAGCATTCCTTAATGCTTCACCTATTGTCATTTTAGCCATTTTACTCCTCCATTTCCTTTTTCAATTCGAGATATTCCTCTTCAAGATACCATGGAGTTTTAACATAAACCTCATAAAACATATCCCTTGGTTCAGGAAAAGGAATTTTCTCAACCTCTTCCACAATCTTATTAAGTTTTTCCTCTATTTCCCTTTTCAAAACTTCATCTTTTTCCTCATTCCATATACCAAGATATTCTAAATATTTTTTTAATCTTAGAAGCCCGTCCTTTCTTTTCCACATTTCTAATTCTTCTCTGCTTCTGTATTTTTTATCATCGTCTGCTGAAGAATGGGGATCAAATCTGTAAGTTTCTGCTTCAATTAAAAAAGGTCTTTTATTTAATCTTGCCTCATTAACACACTTCTTTGTGACAAGATATGTAATTAAAGCATCATTTCCATCAATGTAGTAACCCTCAGCACCGTAAGCCTTTGCTTTTATGGCAATTGTTTCTGAAGCTGTTTGTTTTACCCTTGGAACTGAAATCGCATACTGGTTATTAACTATAAAAATTATTAAGGGTAAACCAAAAACAGAAGCAAAATTCATCGCAGAGTGAAAATGTCCTTCAGAAGTTGAACCTTCTCCTCCATAGGAAATAATTACTTTATTTTCTTTTTTATACTTTATTCCCATGGCAACACCCATAGCAACTGGATGTCCAAGACCAACAGGTGAACCCAAAACAAAAATATTTAAATCTTTTTTTCCAAAATGACCTGGCATCTGTCTACCTTTTAAAGGATCAGAAGCTCTTCCCATTATCTGAGCAAAAATTTCCTCAAGTTTAGCACCTCTTACATGTAAAGAAGGAACAGTTCTGTAAAAAGGCATAACAAGGTCATCCTTTTCAAGTGAATATAAAGAAGCAACATGAGAAGTTTCTTGTCCACCTATGGAAATATAAAAATAAGCCTTTCCCTGCCTTACAAGAATCCATCCCATTCTATCAATCTCCCTTGTTATAAGAATATCTTTATAGAGTCTTAGAAGAAATTCCTTAGATAAACCAAAATCTTCAGGCTCAAAATCAAAAAGAGGTTTACCTTCTTCATCCAAAAGCCTGTACGGCTCTTTTGTAAATGGCTCAATTTCAAAAGTCCTAATTTCCATTTTAAACCTCCATATTAATTTTAAAATAAATAAAATTTAAAAATCAATAAAATGTAGAACACTATAAAATTTTAGATTTCTGACAGGTAAGGATTATTAATATATGTTTTTAAAAAATAAAAGAAGGGGAGAAAAATTATCTAAAGATTTATGGATTTTTTAGTATAATAAAAATTTTTAGTATAATAAAAAAAGGCAATTGATAAAATTAATATTGATAATATTGAATTTTTCTGCTCAATTTCCTGTATAATCATCTTTAAATCTTTCCAATATCTCTTTAAAATTTTTCAATTAACCCCATTTACACATCAATTTTTTGATGTGTTTGAGACTAAATAAAAAAAATTTTTTATTCTTCTTTAAATCAATTTCTTTTAATTTTTTCCCTTATAAAATTTTTCAGTAGAGTTTAAGCGAATTTTTTCGCACCCTAAAGGGTGCGGCTACCATAAAATTATAGAATATGGGAATAAATGTTAAAGATTTTCAAAAAATGGTAGGCGCAGGTTTTAGCCTGCGGGACATAACGCACCCTAAAGGGTGCGGCTACCATATAAAATTTTTCAGTAGAGTTTAAGTCCCTCCTGTGGCTTTAAAATTTATTCAATATTCAAAATTTTTATTGTTTCTGTTTTTTCTCCAAAATTTACTTTTAAAAAGTATATATTTTTATTTATCTCATTCTTTTTTATTTCAATTCGGTGCATTCCCTTTTGAATAGGTCCATATTCTCTTTTTTCAATTAATGAACCATTTTCACTATAAAAATTCAAAGATATTTCACAGGGGTTTTTAATATCAAAAACTAAAACAAGGGACTTTGGATTTTGTAAGACATAGAGAACATTATCTTCAAAAGGAGGTTTTGGTTTTTTAGGTCGTAAATCCACCTCACCAAGTAAACCACTTTCAAACTTTAAAATAAATACATCAGAATTACCTGCAAATGTTCCCTGAAAATATGCACCACCACCTGGATTAAAGGTTGGGAAATTTGCTGATGAAGTCCATCCTGTTAAAAATATATTACCTGAGCCATCTGTTGTAATTGAAAGGCCATAATCATAATCCCCTCCTCCGTAGTATGTTGCCCATTGCCTTATACCAGAATTTGTAAACTTTAAAATAAATACATCAGACCATCCTGCAAGTGTTCCCTGAAAATATGCACCACCACCTGGATTATAGGTTGGGAAATCTGTTGAAGAAGTCTCTCCTGTTACAAATATATTACCTGAGCCATCTGTTGTAATTGAATAGCCTTCATCAGAATAACTTCCTCCGTAGTATGTTGCCCATTGCCTTATACCAGAATTTGTAAACTTTAATATAAATAAATCAACAGCTCCTGCATATGTTCCCTGAAAATGTGCACCACCACCTGGATTAAAGGTTGGGAAATCTGTTGAGAAAGTGTATCCTGTTACAAATATATTATCTGAGCCATCTGTTGTAATTGAATAGCCTTCATCAGCACTACTTCCTCCGTAGTATGTTGCCCATTGCCTTACACCAGAATTTGTAAACTTTAAAATAAATACATCATCATACCCTGCATTTGTTCCCTGAAAATATGCACCACCACCTGGATTATAGGTTGGGAAATTTGTTGAATAAGTCAATCCTGTTACAAATATATTAGCTGAGCCATCTGTTGTAATTGAATAGCCATAATCATAACTATTTCCTCCATAGTATGTTGCCCATTGCCTTACACCAGAATTTGTAAACTTTAAAATAAATACATCACCATACCCTGCATATGTTCTCTGAAAATATGCACCACCACCTGGATCATAGGTTGGGAAATTTGCTGATCCAGTCACTCCTGTTAAAAATATATTACCTGAGCCATCTGTTGTAATTGAATAGCCTTCATCAGCACTACTTCCTCCGTAGTATGTTGCCCATTGCCTTACACCAGAATTTGTAAACTTTAAAATAAATACATCATCATACCCTGCAATTGTTCCCTGAAAATATGCACCACCACCTGGATTATAGGTTGGGAAATTTGTTGAATAAGTCAATCCTGTTACAAATATATTACCTGAGCCATCTGTTGTAATTGAATAGCTTCTATCCTCATCACTTCCTCCATAGTATGTTGCCCATTGCCTTACACCAGAATTTGTAAACTTTAAAATAAATACATCAATATACCCTGCATTTGTTCCCTGAAAATATACACCACCACCTGGATCATAGGTTGGGAAATCTGTTGACAAAGTCCCTCCTGTTAAAAATATATTACCTGAGCCATCTGTTGTAATTGAAGAGCCTCCATCCCCATCACTTCCTCCGTAGTATGTTGCCCATAAAAGTGAAAGGGGTGGATCAATAATCAGGGGTTCTTCCATAAGATAGTCTTTAACATCAAAAGAAATTGTTTTATCATTATTAATTCTGTAAGAAACATCCACAAAATTTTTTACCCTTTTTTCCCCTTCATAAGAAAAAATAGGTCCATC
>JBDRZL010000024.1 GCA_039803925.1 candidate division WOR-3 bacterium
CCTTGAAAGAAAGGCTTGTAGTTGAAAATGATGAAAGAATATATAATCTAAAGGATTGTTTGAATTTACATGAAAAAGCAGGAATACCGATAGTTGCCGATTATCTTCATCACCGATTGAATAATAACGGTGAAAGATTTTCTGAAATTCTTAAAGACGTTATAAAAACATGGAAAATAAAGGATGGTCCTCCAATAGTTGATTATAGTTCATTAAAATTATCAGGGAGAAAGGGATCTCATGCAGAAAAAATTAATCTTAAAGATTTTTATTCTTTTTTAAAAGAAGTTTTAAAAGTAACTTCTTGTATTGATATTATGCTTGAAATAAAAGATAAGGAAAAAAGCACTTTAAAGGCTATAAATTTTATTAAAAGGAAAAGTTTATGGAAGGTCCAGGAGTATATTTAATCAAAGAAAAATTGAAATTTTTAAAAGGGAAAATCCCGATAGCTGTTAGTGGTAATACAAGGGAAAATAAAGAGATTATAGTTGGTAAAAAATTGTTAGATGTTAAATCCTTTGGTAAAAGATTGATTTTTGAATTTGACTCTTTTTATTTAATAATTCATTTTTTAATGTATGGTTCATTGAGAATAAATGAAAAAAGAAAGAATAAAAAAGAGAGAATCTCAATTAAGTTTAAAAACACAGAGTTAAATTTTTATAACACTTCAGTAAAAATATTAAAAAAAGAAGATTTCATTTATGATCCAAAAATAGATATAATGAGCAGAGATTTTGACAAAATTAAGGCAAAGGAAAAAATTAAAAATTCAGATAAGTTTATATGTGATATAATTTTAGATCAAAACATATTTGCTGGTGTTGGAAATATTATAAAAAATGAAGCACTTTTTATGGCAGGGATACATCCTTTAAGTATCTGTAAAAGTATTGAAGAGAAATTAATTGATAAATTGATAGATAGTATTTTGTCTTTTTCTTATGATTTTTATCTCTTGCGAAAAACAAATAAATCATTAAAAGAGAAGCTTTTTATATACGGTAAAAAATTTTGCAGAATATGTAACTCAAAAATTAAATTAAAATATACCGGTGAAAAGAAAAGAAAAAGTTTTTTTTGTGAAAATTGTCAGAAACTCTTTTATTCTATTTTTTAAAATCAATATAAAGCTTAATTTTTAATTTTTTATTTGCTTTTAACACTGATTTTAAAAGAGGTTTTTAGGATTTTTATTTGGGAAATATAAAATTTTAAATTAAATTTTTAATCTTTTCTTTCCAATTTTTTGCTTCTCTTATAATTTTTTCATAGTCAAGAGTTTTAAATTCATAATTTTTTAAAATCCATTTTCCCTTTACCATAACACTTTCAACACTTTGCTTACCTGCTGCATAAACTATATAGGAATAGGGGTCATAAAAGGGTAGAGTTCCTTCTTTTTCAGGATTGAAAACAACTAAATCTGCACTTTTACCTTCAGTTATTTCTCCTGAATCAAAACCAAGAGCCTCTGCTCCCTTTTTTGTTGCCATATCAAAAACTTCCCTTGCACTTGAAATAAGTGGGTCATAGTTTATGCCCTTATGGATTAAGGAGACAAGTTTCATTTCCCTTAACATATCTAAGTTATTGTTAGATGAAGCACTATCTGTTCCTATGGTTATCTTTAATCCCTTTTCCCTATATTTTTTTAAGGGAAGTATTCCAGAAGCAAGTTTCAAATTGCTTGTAATGTTATGTGAAATATAAAAATTTTTATTTTTAAGGAAATTAATTTCTTCATCGGTTAAATGAACACAGTGGGCTGCTATTACCTTTAAATCAAAAATTCCTGTTTCTTTAAGATAAAATACAGGCGTTTTACCAGTTTTTTTAACTATATCCTCAACTTCCCCTTTTGTTTCAGAAATATGAATATGAAGGGGTAAGTTATAGTTCTTTGCTAAATTTACACTTTCAATTATAGTTTCTTTAGAGCAGGAATAAATTGCATGTGGTCCTGGATTTATTTTTATCCTTTCATGGTTTTTATAAATGTTAATTAAATTTTCAGTTTTTTTGATTGCTTCCTTTGAGTTTCTATAATAAGGGGTTTCAAAGTCAAGTATTCCTATTGATAAAAGAGCATATATTTTTACCTCATTTATCACTTCTGCAACTTTTTCTTCAAAAAAATACATATCGGCAAATCCGATAGTTCCTGATTTTATCATTTCAATCAATCCAAGGTAAGTTCCCATTCTAACATATTCTGGAGAAAGTAGTTTAGATTCAAGAGGCCAAATATATTTAGTGAGCCATTCCATAAGAGGTAAATCATCGGCAAATCCTCTTAAAAGTGTCATTGGAATATGGGTGTGGGTATTAAAAAATCCAGGTGAAATTACTCTATCCTTAAAATCAAAAACTTCTTTTGATTCAATTTTGGGTTCTTTATCAGAAACATATACAATTTTTCCATCTTTTATACCAAGGAATCCGTTTACAATATATTTTTCTTTATTTAAAATTATGAGAGAATTTTTAAATAAAAGATCAAATTTTTCCACTAAAAAAATTTAAAGGCGGCGCCCGGAATTGAACCGAGGTAAGCGGTTTTGCAAACCGCTGCCTATGCCACTCGGCCACGCCGCCTTAATAATAAATATAAAAGAGAAATTAATAAAAAATCAACCTTCTTTAACCATTTCTTCAAACTTCTTTTTTTCCATTGCCTCTATAAAGGGATCAATATTCCCTTCAAGAACTTCCTCTAAATTATAAACAGTCAAAGGAATTCTGTGGTCTGTTACCCTATTCTGTAAAAAGTTGTAAGTCCTTATTTTTTCACTTCTATCCTGGGTCCCTATTTGCTCCTTCCTTAAATTCCTTAATTCCTTTTCTCTTTTTTCCCTTTCATACTCATATATCCTTGATTTTAAAATTCTTAAAGCTTTTTCTTTATTTTTATGCTGGGACCTTTCATCCTGACACTGAACAACAATTCCTGTAGGTATATGCTTTATTCTTACTGCTGAGTCAGTTTTCTGCATATGCTGGCCTCCCGGCCCACTTGCTCTTTTTGTTTCTATTTCAAGGTCTTCTGGCTTTATCTCTACTTCAATATCCTCAATTTCAGGAAGAACAGCAACTGATGCCGTTGATGTGTGAATTCTTCCGCCGGATTCTGTCACAGGGATTCTCTGAACCCTGTGAACCCCACTTTCATATCTTAAAAATCTATATGCATTTTTCCCTTCAATTAAAAGAACAACTTCCTTAATTCCTCCTAAATCACTTTCCCTTAAATCTGTGATTGAAACTTTAAAATTCTTTTTTTCACAGAATTTTAAGTACATTCTTAAAAGGTCTTTTGCAAATAAACTTGCCTCTTCTCCACCTGTTCCTGCCCTTATTTCAAGTATGCAGTTATTTTCAAATTCTCCTTTATCTTTTTCAAGTAATAAAAATAGTAATCTGTTTTTTTCTTTTATCTTTTCCTCTCTTTCTTCATTTAGATATTTAATCATATCATCGTCTTTTTCTGTCACAAGCAAACTTTCAATTTCTTTCAACTCTTTATCTATATCCAGAATTTTTTCAGCTATTTCAGCCTTTTCCTTTATATTTTTATATTCCTTATTAAGCTCTTGAAGTTTTTTCTTATCTTTTATTATTTCAGGATCAGAGAGTTTTTTTTCAATCTCCTCTTTCTTTAATATTATATTCTTCAAATTTTTCATAAATTTTATTCAATTTTCCTTTCCCTTTCAAATTTTTCCTTTAAAAATATATACTTTCTATATTCTTCAATTTCTTCAGGTTTTAATATTTTTATTTTATTCTCTCCCAAAAGAATAAGTCCCCTTTTTTCAAGGTCATTTATAAAGGAAAGAAGGGTTTCTTTTTCTATACCTGTGAAATATTCAATCTCAGTTAAATCTATATCTTCTCTTGGACCTTCCTTTGCTCTTATTATAAGATATGTTAAAAATCTCTGTTCTTCATGTTTTATTGTTAAAAGTCTTAACAGTTCATCTGCTCTTCTTAATCTCTCTGTTAAAGTATCTATGAGATATTTAACAAGTGGATGAGAGTTAATAACCTTTAATATACTTTCCTTATTTAATACTTCTAATACAGTGTTTTCAATAGCCATTGCACTTGCACTTCGCGGTTTACCATCTATTACTGCCATTTCACCAAAAACTTCCCCTTCTTTTAATATTGCCAGTATCTTTTCCTCACCGTCAATTTCTTTAAATATTTTTATTTTTCCCTTTTTTATTATATATATTTCATCACCAGGCTCTCCTTCCTTAAATAGTAATTCTCCCTCTACAAGTTCCCTTTCAAAACTATTCTCAAGCATTATTAAACCTCTAAGATTTCAACATTTGCTCTTGGAACAACAACTCTTTTCCCATCTTTTAATTCTACCTCAAGAACTCTTACTTTTGCTTCTGTTTCAATAAGTCTCAGTTCAGGTGGAAGTGCTATTACTTTCCCAATCTCACCAAAATAGGGATCCCTTATTATTCTTACTAAGGTTCCTTCTGCAAGACCTTCTTTAAGCTTTTCTTCCTCCTTCACTTCTTCAATTTTTTCATAGGGAATTATAATTTCTGGTCTGATTACACCTGCCCTTATCTGGGTTGCCCCATTTATTGAACACTTATCCCCTTCCCTTTTTTTAAGAAGTAAAAATGTCCTTTTAGCCATCTCGAGTTTCCCGAACCCTTCTGTTAAAATTAAAGTTACCTTCAAAGGTTCAGAACCTGTTATTGCAACCCCAATATCGAAGCCTAAAAATTTCCTCAAATTTTCATCATCAATTCCACCAACTACACATCCTAAAACACCCATTTCTTCAAATATTTTAAGAACTTCACTTGTTACGAAACTTCCTCCTACAACAATAGAACCCTCTAAATTATCTTTTATTTTTTTAACCTTTTCAATTGTGAGTTCTTCCTCAGGTGAATCCACAAGAACTTTGAGTTTTCCAATTTTTTCGCCTCCGACACCAAATATTCCCTGAATAAAAGTGGCTGTTGTTCTCATAATCACTCCTTCTTCGGGAATAATATCCTCTACAATTCCATCAAAATAAGCTTTAACTTCCACAGGAATTGGTGGTTCCCTTATGATTACCTGTCCTGTTACAGTTGATATTTGTTCAATTTTCCCATCAACAGGACTTTTAACCTCTGTTTTAAAAAGTCCAAAAAATCCTTTGCTTAAGGCGATAATTTCATCCTTTTTAACATCATCACCTTCTTTTTTGAGCATTAAATTTGGAAGTTCCTGCGGAGATACTCCAAGAAGACCTGCTACATTTAAGGGATGAACATTACCAGGTAAAAGAGTTCTTGCAACCACATATTCAGCTTTTACATATTCTCCTTTTTTAACAAGGACTTCCCCTTTTAAGGGAAGTCTCCTTTCTTTTAAAATTAAAGTTTTTTCAGAGACTTTTAAACCAGGTGTATAAGCGTGTGCCATAAAAAATTATAAGATATTGATATTATGTTTTGAAAACTTTATAATTAAGATTGAAATTTTCTAAAGGAGGATTAAAAGTATGAAAAAATATAGTTTTTCTACTATTGAGGAAGCCCTTGAAGATATAAGAAAAGGTAAAATTGTAATTGTTGTGGACGACGAGGATAGAGAGAATGAAGGAGATATGATTGTGGCAGCAGAGAAAGTTACACCTGAGCATATAAATTTTATGGCTACTCATGCAAGAGGATTAATTTGTCTTTCCCTGACAAAGAAAAGGATAGAAGAGTTACAAATTCCAGATTTTTCACATGTAAATACCTCTAAGATGGGGACTCCTTTTGTTGCACCTATAGATGCTAAAAAGGGAGTTAGTACCGGTTCGTCTGCCTATGACAGAGCAAGAACAATCAGAGTTGCTATTGATCCAAAAACAACCCATGAAGATCTTGCTATCCCTGGTCATGTTCATGTTCTTAAAGCTCAGGAAGCTGGAGTTTTGAGAAGGGCCGGACATACTGAAGCAGCAGTTGACCTTTCAAGACTTGCTGGTTTATATCCTGCTGGGGTTTTGTGTGAAATAATGGATGATGATGGATCAATGGCAAGGTTGCCAAAGCTTTTTGAGATAGCAGAGAAATTTGATTTAAAGATAATTACAATAGCTGATTTAATAAAATACAGATTAAAGAGAGAAAGACTTGTAAAAAGAGTTGCTAATGTGAATCTTCCAACAAAATTTGGTAATTTTAGGCTTTATGCATATGAAGATATTGTCGATGAAGAAGTTCATCTTGCTTTACTTTATGGGGAACCTGAAGGTAAAGATAATGTTCTTGTAAGAGTTCATTCTGAGTGTGTAACAGGTGATATATTACATTCCTTGAGGTGTGATTGCGGAGAACAGCTTGAAAGAGCAATGGAGATGATAAGGGAAGAAGGAGAGGGAGTTCTTGTTTATATGAGACAGGAAGGAAGAGGAATAGGACTTTTGAATAAATTAAAAACTTATGAATTACAGGAAAGAGGGCTTGATACAATAGAAGCAAATGAAGCTATAGGATTCCCCCCTGATTTAAGAGATTATGGAATAGGTGCTCAGATTTTACTTGATCTTAACTTAAGAAGAATAAGGCTTTTGACAAATAATCCTTCAAAAATAGTAGGTCTTAAAGGTTATGGAATAGAAATAGTTAAAAGAGTACCTATAGAGGTAGAACCAAATGAAAATAACAGAGAATATTTAAAAGTTAAAAAGGAAAAAATGGGACACTTACTTGAAAAAATTCAAAAAGAAGGGAGGAAACTCTAATGCCTGAGTATTCAGGTAAATTGATTGTAAATAAAAAGGATAAATTTTGCATAATAGTTTCAAGATTCCATTCCCATATAACCTTTGAAATGTTAAGAGGTGCAAAGGAGTTTCTTAAAAGATGTGGTGCTGAAGAAGATCAAATTGATGTTTATTTTGTTCCAGGTTCCCTTGAAATTATAAGTGCCTTTTCTTTTTTAAAAGATAAATATCCTGAAAAATATAATGCTTTTTTAGTCCTTGGAGCAGTTGTTGAGGGAGAAACAGAACACCACAGGTTTGTTGCAAGCGAAAGTATAAGGAACGTAATAAAAATTGCAAAGGAAAAGGGAATACCTCTTGGAATGGGAATAATAACAGTTTCTGATACTCTTCAGGGGATTGAAAGATCTGGTGGTAAAATGGGTAACAGGGGAGAAAAGGCTGCATTTACAATGCTTGAAATGCTTAGACTTAAAGAAACAATAAATTCAATATAAATTGGGAGAAATTTTAATTAAAAATGTAAATATAGTTGACCCTGAAGAAGGTATAAAAGAAAATTTTGATATTTTAATTGAAGGTGAGAAAATAGTTGGCATAGCAAAGAAAATTGAAAGAAAGGTGAGTTTAGTTATAGATGGAAAAAGATTATATGCTTTCCCTGGTCTTATTGATGCCCATTCTCATCTAAGGGAGCCGGGTTTTGAAGAAAGTGAAACAATAGAAACAGGAACTAAGGCTGCTTCAAAAGGAGGTTATGTTCTAATATTTGCCATGCCAAATACTGACCCCTGTACGGATAGGGGTTCAGTTGTTAAATATGTTAAAGAAAAAGCTAAATTTTATGGATACTGCGAGGTTTTACCAGTTGGTGCAATAACAAAAGGGAGAAAGGGTGAAGAACTTGCTGATTATTATGAAATGCTAAAGGAAGGAGCTATCGGTTTCTCTGATGACGGAAATTATGTTCAAAATTCAAAACTTATGGAGATTGCCCTTTATTATACAAGAGATTTTGATAAACCCTTAATACAACATGCTGAAGATAAATTTTTATGTGAAGGAGGAGTTGCCAATGAATCTGCTTTTACTTTGTCACTTGGTCTTAAGGGTAGACCAAGGGAAGGGGAGATAATAGCAATTTTAAGGGATGTAGTTCTTCTTAAAAAAACAAAAGGTAGATTACATATAGCCCATGTTTCAGCAAAGGAAAGTGTTGATATAATTAAGAAAGCAAAGGAAGAAGGACTCAATATTACAGCAGAAGCAAGTCCACATCACTTAATACTAACTGAAAAAGCAATAGGTGATTTTGACACAAATTGTAAGGTTAATCCACCCTTAAGGGAAGAAGAAGATAGAGAGAAGTTGATTGAAGGTTTAAAAGAAGGAATTATAGATATAATTGCAACAGACCATGCTCCTCACAGACTTTTTGATAAAGAAAAGGAATTTGATCTTTCACTTTCAGGAATCTCAAGTATTGAAATTTCTCTTTCTCTTATATTAACATTTTTTTATCACAAAAAAATATTTGAGCTTAAAGATATAGTTAGATTCATGTCCTATAATCCAGCTAAAATATTTTGTCTTGAAGGTTACGGTAAAATAAAAGAGAATAATTTTGCTAGTATAACTCTTGTTGATGTAGATAGGGAATGGATTTGTAATCCAGATGAATTTTTTAGTAAAGGTAAAAATACACCTTTTAAAGGCTATAAATTAAAGGGTAAAGTTATCTATACAATAAACAAGGGAAAAATAACCTATAAGGAGGAAAAAATATGAAAGGTTTTGATTTTTATGAAGATTTTTTTAAAAAAATTCTTGAAAACAAAAAAGGTGACGAAATTTTTGTTGCCTTCCTTTATGAAAAAAATGATATAACAAGGTATTCGAAAAGTAAAATACATCAGAATACTTCTTATGAAGAAATGAGAGTGGGAATAAGCATAAAGGAAAAAAATTTTGTTGTTACAAGGTTTTTCAGTAATCCTGAAATTAAAGAGGCAAAAGAAATTGTTGAAAAGACTTATGAAATGTTAAAAAATGCAGTTCCATCTGATTATCCAGGTTTTTCTACCCCTTACACCTATAAAAATGTTTTTACTTTTGATGATAAAACTTTTAATGTAAGTGAGGAAGAAAGAGCAGAGGCTGTTTATAAAATTTCAAAAATACTTGGGGATTTTGAAGGTTTTGGGGTTGTAAATACAGGTGGGAGTGAAATTGCTCTTTTCTCATCAAATGGTTTAAAGGCCTATTCAAAGTTATCAGATGCACATGTAACAGTTACGGCAATGAAAGATTCAGCAAGTGGCTGGTCTGAAGCACATTCAAGAAAGTTTTCTAAACTTGATTTTGAAAAAATAGCAGAGGAAGCAAAATTTAAAGCTGAAAAATCTTTTAACAAAATAGAGTTAGAGCCTGGAGAATATACTGTTTTTCTTGAACCTGAGGCTGTGGCTGATATATTTACTTTTGCTTCCTTCATAGGTTTTTCCGCTAAAACATATCAGGAAAAAAGAAATTTTCTTTTTGGAAAATTAGAAGAAAAAGTTTTTTCAGAAAAATTAACATGTTTCGAAGACCCGTATTTTGAGGAAGGTTTTGCTTTCCCCTTTGATTTTGAAGGTGTAAGAAGAGAGAAAGTAGAGCTTGTTTCAAAAGGCATAGCTAAAAATCTTGTGTATGACAGGAAAACTGCTTTTTTAGAAAATAAAGAATCAACAGGTAACGCAGCTGGTTTTCCTCCATCAACTTTTCCACTCCCTTTTAATCTTGTTATAGAAAAAGGAGTAAAAAGCAAGGATGAAATTTTAAAGGATATAGAAAAAGGTATATATGTTTCCAGGTTCCATTATACAAATATAGTAAGTCCATCAGAATTTATTATAACAGGAATGACAAGGGATGGGACCTTTTTAATTGAAAAAGGAAAAATTACAAAACCTCTTAAAAATTTAAGATTTACTGATTCCTTTTTAAGAGTTTTAAGTCAAGATATAGAAATTTCAAAGGAGAGAAAGTTAATTTCAGAATCTTCACACTATGACTTCAGGTTTCCTACAGGAATCTATGCTCCTTATATTCTTGCTCCTTCTCTCAAATTTACAAGTGGAACTGAGTTTTAATTAATTTCTTTTTTAATTTTAAAAGGACCTCATCAATGAAAGAAGGTCCATAATGGGCTAAAAAATCATAGGGTAATATTAAAATTTTTTTATTACCAAATCTTTCTTTTAATCTATTTTTTAAAATTTTTTTATCAATTTTTTCATTGTGAGGTTCATATAATATAAGGTCAAAATCTAATTTTTTAGTTTCCTCATCCTTAGGTTCAAAATAACTTTCTTTTTTAAAAGAATAAATATTCTTTAGTCCAAGAATTCTCAAACCATCATTTATATAACTTGAAGAACCTATGGTTATTTTCCCTCCAAGGTATATTTCATAATAAACTCTTTTACTTATTTTTTCTTCTTTTATTTTTTCAATTATTTTTGTTAATCTTTCAATAAGTTTATATCCCCTTTCAGTTTCATTCAAAACAATACTTAATTTTTTTATATTATCAAAAATTCCATAAATTGACTGAGGGACAGGTAAAACAAAAATACTGTATCCCTTTCTTAGAATTTCATAGGAAACTTCCCTTTGAGCACCTGAAGTTGCTAAGATTAAATCAGGATTTAGAAAATCCAGTTTATCCCATAAAACTTTTAAATAGGAACCTACTCTTAAAAAATTTTTAAGTTTTCCATAAGGTCTTCTACAATAGAAACTGATACCAACTAAACTATCTTCTCTTTTTAGTTTAAATATAGTATCTGTAATATCAGGAGCAAGGGAAACTATTTTTCGGGGATTATCAGGAATTTCAATTACTTTTCCGAAGAATTCAGAAAAAATTTTCATTATTTTAACAGGAATAGATGAAATAATAGAAGTCCTTATGTTTTAAAAAGTTTTCCTTATTTTTTGTTTCTCTTATGTTACTTATTAAATAAAGGATAAGTTCATTTAATTTTTCTTCTTTTTCCTTAACTATTTCAAACTCATTTTTCAAAGAATAGTATGAGATTTCTGTTTTATAAAGTTCGATAGGTGCTATTTTTTCTCTTATTAAATCTCTTAAGAGTTCTTCTCCTTTTTTAATAAATTCTTCTGCCTCATTTATACTTTTTGTGTTTTTAGTCTTTTTATAAATTTCTAAATGATAATTAGCAAGTAAAAGATATACAGAGTAAAGGGCAAGGAAATGTTTTTCTCTTTCAGCATATTTTAATACTTCATCCAATAATAACTTCGATTTTTCCAAATAACCTTGTGATAAATAAAAGTTGGAAAGACACATCTTTGCTCTGTTTTCAACTACTTCACTTTTTACTTCTTTTAAAATTTTTACACTTTCAAGATAAAAATTTTCAGCTTCTTTAAAATTTCCCTCTCTCTTTCTTATTTCAGCCATACCAAGATTTCCATAACCATCTCCGAGTCTATTTCTTATTTTTTTGTTAACTTCAAGATATTTTTTGAAGAATTTTTCGGATTCTTTAAGATTATATAAAAGTAAATACATTTCTCCAAGGTTATTACAGGTAATTGCATAACCTAAGTAATTCCCTGTGTTTTTTTCTATTTCAAGTGATTTGAAGAGCATTTCAATACCTTCTTCAATTTTACCATCTTTATATAGATGAAAACCAAGATTGTTGTATACTGTTCCTTTACCCACTATATTATTTCTTTTTTCATAAATATCCATAGACTTTTTATAAAAGTAAATTGCTTTATCTATATCTCCTTTTTGGGAAAAATAGGAAGCTAAAATATTATAGAAACTGGCTTTCATAGAATCTTTTTTTTCTTCATCTTCAATTTCTTCAATTATTTTTATTGTTTTATCTAAATATTTTTTACATTCTTCAAAATTACCAACTAAAAAATTGATCCATGCTTTTTCTCTTAAAATATTTGCTAAAGTCTCTTTTTTATTGCATAAATTATGTGCGTTTTCAAGATAAAAAAGAGCCTCTGTGTAGAGACTTGCTCTTTGATAAGTGTCAGCTATTTCATAAAAAATTTCACTTTTTTCTTCTTCTTTAGAAATTTCAAGGGCATTTCTTAAATTCATAGTTGAATTTGCAAAATCTCCCACTACATTATAAAGTCTTCCAAGATTTTTATAAATTTCAATTTTTTCTTTTTCAAACTTATTAGTTTTATCAATTATTTCAAGCAATTTTTTATATCTTTTTATTGCTTCAAAATTTATATGATTTTTTTTGCATTTTTCTGCATATATTTTATTGTAAATAAATGATTTTTCATCTTCCTCGCCTTTTTCAAAATGATCAGCAATTATCCCCTCAGGAACATCATAATTTTTTTGATATAAATCTTCAAGCCATTTAGCATATAACAAATGATAATGTTTTTTTTCCTTTTTTAAAAGTGTTCTGTAAACAGAATCATGTATAAGATGATGTTTGAAAGAATACTCTTCAAAAACTAAAAACTTTCTATTTGATTTTGTTATAAAACCAGAATATAAAAGAGCATCAATATATTTTTCGGGTTCATCATCTGTAATTTTTTTGATTCCTTCTATAATAAAATTACTTCCAATTACAGAAGCTATTTTTAAAAATTTTTTCTCTTTTTCATCTAAAAAATCAATTCTGCTTAATAAAATTTCCTCAATTGAAATTGGTAATCTTTCAATTTCCTTTACTATAACCCTTGCTTTCCAGCTTTCACCTTCTCTGTAAATTATCCCCTTTTCAATAAGATATTTTGTTAACTCTTCTATGTAAAAAGGATTACCACCTGATTTTTCAAGGATAATTTTTTTCTTTATTTCTTCTGGCATTTTAGCTATAGATAAAATCCTATCTATAAGTTCAAGGCTTTTTATACTGTCTAAGGGCGAAAGTTCTATTAAGGTTATATTCTGCACTCCTTTAAGAAAATTAAGAAATTCAATTAATTTTTTTTCCTTTACCGGTGGCCTTGTAAGGAGGATAAAAAATATTCCTTTATCTGATTCCATTGATGTTAATAGAAACTTTAAAAAATCAAAGGTTTCTTCGTCAGCCCAATGTAGATCTTCAAAGAGTAAGGAAATTGGACTTAAACAAGTCAACTTTCTTAATATACTTTCAATCACAAAAAATTTTTGTCTTTTAAATTCTTTTGGTGAGAGATTTTTTATTTCCTCAGAGATTTCATTTTTTATAATAGAATTTAAAAAGGGAGAAACAGGAATAAATCCAGCTTTATCCTCTGGAAAAATTTTCTCAAATACATTTTCACCAAAAATTTTAATCACCTGGTCAAGGATCATTTTTACTGGCTGAAAAGGTGACATTTCATCAGGTAAACTTTTCCCTTCTAAAAAGATTATTTCTTTTTCTTTTATTCTTTTAAATTCTTCAAAGAGCCTTGTTTTTCCAATTCCAGGTTCGCCTTTAATTAAAACTAAAAAATCTTTTTTTTCCTTTGAAAATGTCTTGAAACTATTTAGAATCAAATTTATTTCTTTCTCTCTTCCAATCAAAGGAATATCCATTTCCTCAAGACCTCTAAGCTTTTCTCTTTTTTCTTTCTGCTTTTGTAATTTATATATCTCAATTTCTGTTTCTTTACCCTTCAACTTAGTTTTACCACAGAATTCAAAATCAAACAGATGTTTTGTCCTTAAATATGCTTCCTTGCTTACTAAGATTTCATCACCCTTTGCAAGACTCAGTAACCTTGAAGCAGTATTGACAGTGTCCCCCAATATTTCTATTTTACCCTTTTCATCAATTTCATATAAAACTTCTCCTGTATGGATACCGGTATGAAGTTTGACAGGAAAAGGAAAATCCCTTGAAATCTCTTTTATTGTTTGATATGAGGAATAAACTGATTTAAGTGCATTCTCCGCAGTATTTTCTAAACTTGTAGGTATCCCAAAAACACACAAAGCACAATCACCAATTATCTTTATCAATTTACCTTTGTATCTTAAAGTATTTTCCTCAATTATGCTAAAAATTTTAAAAAGAATATCTCTAACTTCCTCAGGATCTAACTTTTCACATAAACTTGTAAATTCTGATAAATCTGTAAAAACTACTGTTGCAATCTTCTTCTCTTCCATCATAAAAATTATAAAACATTTTTTTTCTATAAAAAATTTTTTCTAAAAAATTTTCTCCTAAAATTATTGAAAAATTTAAATTTTTTTCAAATTTAAAATCCCCTTAATATTAAAAGTAGCATTATAGTTGAGCCTATAGCGATATAAAAAAGATAATCCTGAATAACGCCTGTTTGTATTACTCTAAGTGATTTTCCAATTCTACCTGTTGTATAAATAACCCAGTTTACGATACCATCAACAATATGTCTATCCCACCAACTGGCAAAAACAGAAAGGAAAATCAAAATTCTCCTATATATCCATTCAAACGCATCATCAACATAATATCTTCTTTTAAGAGTTATATAAATAAAGGAGAATTTTGTTTTTAAGTTAGAGGCAAATTCTAAAGCTCTTGAATAAACATAATAGGAAGATAGAATTCCAGTTAAGGCTAAAAGGAGAGATAGAATCTTTACACTTTCTGTTTCTTTTAAAACTTTTTCTCCTTCTAAATAAGAAAGCAAATGAGAAATTTTTTCTGCATAAAACCCTGCAAAGATTGAGAAAAGGGAGAGTAATACAAGGGAAAATTTCATTGAAAGGTCAGGATCATGGGCATGTTCTGCTTCCTTTGTTCTTGGTTTATTCAGAAATGCAACTGTATATGCTCTACCCATATAAAAAGCAGTTAAGAATATAGTAAGAGCTAAAAACAGAAAAGGAATTTTATTGGGATAGGAATAAACTGTTAAAATTATTTCCTCCTTGGAATAAAATCCTGAGAAAGGAGGAATTCCCGCTAATGCAAGTGCTCCTATAAGAAAAGAAATAGATGTGATAGGTGTTTTCTTAAATAACCCTCCCATATCCCATATTGAATTAGAGTGAACTGCGTGAATTGCTGCACCTGCCCCGAGGAATAATAAGGCTTTGAAAAAGGCATGGGTAAAGAGATGAAAGAATCCAGCATTTAAAGAACCTGCTCCAAGACCTGCCATCATGTATCCAAGTTGTGATATGGTTGAATAGGCAAGAATTCTTTTTATATCTTCCTGAACAAGTGCCATTGTTGCTGAGAAAAAGGCAGTAAATGAACCTAAAATTGTTATTACCCACATTACATCAGGAAACTCAACATAAACAGGGAAAAGTCTTGAGACCATATAAACACCTGCGGCAACCATTGTTGCTGCATGGATAAGTGCTGAGACAGGTGTGGGACCTTCCATTGCATCAGGAAGCCATATATGTAGTGGAAATTGTGCAGATTTACCTATTGCACCGCAGAAAAGTAGGAGAAGAATTAAGGAAGAAAGTGAACCCTGAGCTTTTAAAATTGATGGACTACTAATCAAATTATAAATATCAAGATTGCCAAAATTAAAATATAATGTTAAAATACCGATCATAAATCCAACATCACCAAGTTTTGTAATCCAGAAGGCCTTAAGAGCAGCTCTTGCTGCTTCTGGTTTATAATAATAAAAACCAATTAATAGATAGGAACAGACACCTACAAGCTCCCAGAAGACAAACATCTGCAATATGTTTTTAGAAAGGGTGAGTCCTATCATAGAAAAGGCAAATAGGGAGTGATAGGCATAGTATCTACCAAGAGATGGGGACGACTCTTCATGCATGTAACCTATGGAATATACCTGAACAGCAAAGGCAACAAGCGCTACAACAAATAACATTATTGCTGATAGTTTATCAAGAAAAAGACCAAATAATATTGATTCAGAACCTGGTATTCCAGCTTTTGTTCCATAAGGAAGCCAAAGGAGATTTTTAAGAATAGGGTTTTCAATTTTTTCTATATTAATTAAAATAAGAGTGCTTAATATTAGTGATAAGAAAATTGCTGAAATTGAAAGGAAAGCTGATAATTTTCCATAATTCCTTATAAAAATTCCTATAATTAAAAAAGAGAAAAAGGGTGCCCACCATGAAATTAAGGCTAAAAGAGAAAGGTCCATACCTTTTCCCTCCTTTTTAACCCTTTAAAATTTCAACTTCGTCTGCATTTGATGTTTTTCTTAATCTAAAAAGAAGTATTACAATAGCAAATCCAAGGACAACCTCAATGGCAGTAATTCCTATCCCGAAAACTATTGTCATCACACCTGCAGGATTTCCCCATGCAAGAGAAAAGATTCCAAAATTTAAATTCGCACTGTTAAAAATTAATTCCAGGGCTATTAAAATTCCAAGAGCATTTCTCCTTGATAAAACTCCATAAAGTCCAAGAGAAAATAAAAATATTGAAAGGTAAAAAAGAGATTTTAACTCCATTTAATCCCTCCTTGCAATAAGAATAGCACCTATAAAACCAGCCAAAAGTAAAATTGATAAAATTTCAAAAGGTAAAACATATTTACTCTGAAAGATTAAATATGGGAGAAAATTTACATCCTTTTCAAGACCATAAGGAGAAAAATAAAAAGTTTTGCCTATTAGTAATAAGAGTAAAAAAATAAGAAGGGCAAAGAGTCCACTTGTAAAGGGATTTCTTATTGTATTTACAAGTGGTTTCATTATAGATTCCCTTGCAAGCATTATTGTGAAAATCATTAATAGAACAACTCCACCCACATAAACTAAAATCTGTGTCCATCCGACAAAATCAAAACCAAGGAAAAGATATAAAACTCCTGTTCCAAGAAGTGTTACTCCAAGATATAATGCACTTCTGAATAAATCCCTTGTTAAAACAGTCATAAGTCCTGAAATTCCTGTTATTACAAATGTTATCCAGAATATTATTTTCATTTTTATTCCTCCTTTTTAACAGAAATTTTTTCTCTTCTTGGAGGTGTTTGCATATTTCTTAAAGCGCTACCTGTGCTTATTGAACTCTCATATTTTTTTCCATATTCTACCATCTTAGGAAGGGTTAAAAACATTTCTTCATGAGATAAAGCAGCCCAACCTGGAATTTTTAACATAACAATTGCATCAGTTGGACATACCTGAACACAGAGTTCACAGGCGAGACAGGCATGAAGCTCAAGGGTGAATTTTTCTGGATATGTTTTACCCTTTTTACTTTTTTCTTTTGCTGGAACTACAGTTATTATCTCAGAAGGACAAATCTGCTCACACAATCTGCAAGCAATACATTTTAATTCTCCATCCTCATCAAGTGGCAAAGCAAATAGAGGTCCTCTATATCTTTGGGGTATTTCTTTCTTTTTGTCAGGATACATTATTGTAAAAGTTTCTCTAAAAAAATTTTTTATTGTAATTTTTAAAACATTCAAAATTTTTAACATTTTATCCTCCTTTAAAAGAAGATTTTATATAGACCTGCTAAAAATAGATTTATAAGGGAAATTGGAAAGAGATATTTCCATGAGAATAAAATTAGCCTGTCAATTCTTATTCTTACAAAAGACCATCGAACTAAAAGGAATAGAATGAGCATAAAGAAGCTCTTAAAAATTAGCCAGAGGACTTGGTATACCCATTCAGGACCTATTTTAGGATAGAATCCCCTGTATCCACCAAGAAACAAAATAGCTCCAAGAACTGAAAGCGCAAAAATATGTGTATACTCAGCTGCATAGAAAAGTGCAAATTTGGTGCTGGAATATTCCACATTGTATGCTGCAACAAGTTCGCTTTCTGCTTCAGGCACATCAAAGGGGACTTTGTTTTCTTCTGCAAGCCCAGCAATAAGAAAAATAATAAAACTAATCCAACCAAAAACAGGATAAAGGGCATAGGGTATTTTCTGACTCGCAACTATATCACTTGTTTTTAGAGATCCAGCGAGGATAACTGGAACAAGAACTGAAAATAAAAGGGGAATTTCATAAGAAACAACCTGTGCTCCTGCTCTAAAGGCTGAAAGTAAGGCATATTTTGAATTGCTTCCCCATCCAGCAAGGAAAACACCGAAGATAATTAGAGAGGAAACTGCAAAGAAATAAATAATCCCAACGGATAGGTCTGATATATAAATATTTTTTGCAGCAGGTAAAACTGAGAAAGCAAGGAGTGCTCCGATAAAAACAATTATAGGAGCAATATTAAAAATAGTTTTATCTGCTTGTTCAGGAACAATATCTTCTTTTAAAAAAAGTTTTAAAACATCAGCAACTGGCTGTAAAAATCCATGGGGTCTTCCAACATAGTAGGGTCCTACTCTTGTATGAATTCTTGCAGCAAACTTTCTTTCAAACCATGTCAAATAAAGCACAATTGTTAATGTAACTAAAATATAAATTGTTGTTATTAAAATTATATTTCCCATTTTTTACCTCCTATCTATCTACATCACCAAAAACTGGATCAAGGGAACCAAGTATTGCAACGACATCAGCTACAAGGTGATCTTTTAAAAGGTAGGGTAAAACTGAAAGGTTTGAAAATGAAGGTGCTCTTATTTTTACTCTATAAGCTGTAGGTTTTCCGTCTGAATAAATATAATAACCAAGTTCACCCCTTGGAGATTCAATAGCTCTATACACTTCTCCAGGGGGTGTTTTTACAGCAACCTTTACCTTAACAGGCATCTGGGAAGCAATGGGACCCTCAGGTAGTCCCTCTAAAGCCTGTCTTATTATTTTTATTGACTGTCTCATCTCTTCAATTCTGACCCTGAATCTATCAAAGACATCTCCATTATTAAAAACAGGAATTTCAAAATCAAATTTATCATAAGAAGAGTAAGGGTGAGCTTTTCTTAGATCATATTTTACACCGGAACCTCTTAGAACAGGTCCTGAACAACCGTATTCCAGTGCAATTTCTTTTGGCAATATCCCTACTCCCTTTGTTCTATCAAGAAATACAGGATTATTTATAAGCATATCTTCATATTCATCAATTCTTTTCTCAAGTAAATCAAGGGTTTCCTTAATATCCTTATCCATTCCAGGATAAACATCGTATCTAACACCTCCAAACTGCATAAGATGGGGATGGAGTCTTGAACCTGTCATTCTTTCAAAAATATCGAGCACCTTTTCCCTTTCCCTGAAACAGAATAAAAATACCGATGTTCCTCCACCTAAGGCACCACCCAGATCAAGACAGAATGTTCCGAGCCATACAAGGTGGGATGCAATTCTTGAAAGCTCAGAAAACATTACTCTTATGTATTGAGCCCTTTCTGGAACCTCTATATTGGCAAGAGATTCAACAGCAAGAACAAATCCAAATTCATTTGTTGTGGCAGAAAGGTAATCATTTCTATCAAGCATGGGTAAAAATTGGACATAGGTATAAGTTTCCCCAAGTTTTTCAACCCCCCTGTGCAAATATCCGATGTCAGGTTTTGCCTCAACAATTTTTTCACCTGAAAGTTTTAAAATAATCCTTAACACCCCGTGTGTTGAGGGGTGTTGAGGACCCATATTTAAAACTATTTCCTCTTCAGGTTCAAAGGTTTTAATTTTTTCTTCCATTTAAAATTCCCTCCTTAAAACTTCTCTTTTTCTGTAATCATACTTTTCAGGTGCTTTATTTATTGGGTAATCCTTTCTTAAAGGATGACCTTCCCAGTCAGGAGGTAAAACTATTCTTCTCAAATCAGGATGATTTTCAAACTCTATTCCAAATAAATCGTAAATTTCTCTTTCCATCCAGTCAGCACCTTTATAGTATTTATAAGCTGAAGGAATTTTTTCATTTTCCAATATTTTTGTTTTTAAAAGTAAAATTTCAGGTTCTTCTAAATTTCTAACACAATAAATAATTTCAAATTCTCTTTTCTCAGGAAAATGGCAGGCTGTAATGAAGGAAAGATAGGGAAAGTTTTCTTTAACTTTTTCCATTACATGGAAAAATTCCTTTTTTTCAAAAATTAAAATTCCATCTTTTGTTTCCTCAAGGTTAAGTTCTCTTTTTATTACCTCTTTCTTCATTTTTTTGCTCCTTTTGTAATTAATTCCTGTAATTTTCTTATTCCTTCAATCAGACCTTCAGGTGTTGGAGGACAACCCGGAACATATACATCAACCGGAATAACTCTATCAACACCTGGAACAACTGAATAAACATTCCTGTAAAAATCACCAGCTATTGCACAGGAACCCATCGCAATAACCCACTTAGGGTTAGGCATCTGAGAATAGAGTCTTTTGATTCTCTCAGCCATTTTACAGGATACAGTTCCGGAGACAATCATAACATCTGATTGTCTTGGGGATGCTCTTGTAATAACCCCGAATCTTTCAAGGTCATATCTTGAAGCATAGGTTGCCATCATTTCAATGGCACAGCAAGCAAGTCCAAAAGTGATTGGCCATAAACTTGATTTTCTTGACCAGGCAAAAAGTTTTTTTGTGGTGGTGAGAATAAGACCGCCGCCTGGAAACCTTTCAGCATAATTTACAAGTTTATTAAATAAGGGAGAGTAATAAACTTCCTCTGGATTTATTTTTAAAACTTTTTCCATAATATCCTCCTTAAAAAAGTTTTTATTCCCATTTAAGTGCGCCCTTTTTAATTGCCCAAATCCATCCTAAAAGTAAAATAAATACAAATAAAAAAATTTCAATAAATCCGGTTAAATATAATTCCTTCACCTTAGTTGCCCAGGGAAATATGAATAAAACTTCAATTTCAAAAACTAAAAAAGTAATTACCAAAAGATAATATCTTACAGGATACCTGGACCAGGCTTCTCCTATTGGAATTTCACCTGATTCGTAGGGAATATTTTTTTCTGGCTCTTTATATTTAGGAGCAAGTATTTTAGGTAAAGAAACCATTAGAATTGCTAAAATTATTGAAATTATTAAAACTGTTATTATTCCTGTATAAGGGCTCATTTCTATGAATGGGAAATAGGGGATTGGAACCCACCTCCAAAATTAGTTTTAAATTTTATTAAAAATATTTAGAGATTTTCAAATATTTATAGTATTTTTTTACCCTTACCAACTATCTGGTTGAAAGCGATCTGGAAGTAATTTGTTTTATCTCTTATTTCTTTTGGGACCTTTTCACAGTAATATTTCCATGATTCCATAATTTCTTTTTTGAATTCCTCTTTTAAATTTCCGTCTTTTAAAGCCTTTTCCCATCTATCCCTATAGTAGTTTATAATATCCCTTGCAAGTATTTTTGCAAGTCTAATAGCTCTTTCATGAAGTTTTCTTTCTTCAGGAGGAACATCAGGTGGAATTTCAAGGGTGAAAGTTTCTTTTTTTTCAAATTCTTTGGCTTCTTCCTTTTTCAGAATTTCTTCGGGTATTTTAAAAATAAATACAGTTTGACATTTTGGACATCGAATTTTAGAGTTTGGTTTAATTTTTTCAGTACTTACTTTATATTTAGTTTCACATCCTGGACATTTTATAATAAATACTGGCATTTTTTGATTATAAT
>JBDRZL010000025.1 GCA_039803925.1 candidate division WOR-3 bacterium
GCATATACAGGAATATAACCTGAATAAAACCTTCCGTAGGTTAACCTCCTTTTTTAATTTTAATATAACTTTTAAAAATTTAGAAGTAATGATTAATTTTAATTTTTTAAAAAATTTTCTGACAATTTTTATTAAAATAAAAGGGATTAAATTGTGACTATTTCCTATATATCTCTTTTATGAAGACATATTGATTTAATAAAAATCCTTTAACTTTAGCAATTCCACTTAGCCACACATTGAACTTACCAGAACCTATTAAATAAAGAGAAAAACTTTCCCATGAATCCTTATATTCTTCAATTCAAAACCTCCTCAATTTTTTTAAAAATCCCCTAACATTCTTTAAAATGCCCTTATCATATTTTATTATAGCATCAACTTTTCTTAAGGGCACATATATAATTGCCTTTAAATTTAAAGATTTTTATATTATTATAATTGAAATATTTAAAGGTAAACAAATCAAGTAGAAATAAGTATTTTTAAAATATGAAAAAGAGGGGAATTTTCCTTATAAAGAAAAGGACATAGAAATTTATTGCTCGGACACTCTCAATGTATTAAAAGCCGCTTTTTTATTTGATTTAATTTCCAATTTTTTTGAAATAAAGGCAACTGAAAAATCATACCCATTGATGCGTATGTCATTAAAGCAAGAAGAAAGCCTATCTTACCTTCACCAAATCCAATTTCTTTTAATTAAAGGTTAAAAAGTGATATAAAACCAGAAAACCAAAACCTTAGATAAATGTTCCAGTTAAAAATAAAACCGCATCTCTTTTAAATTTGAACATTTAATTCAACTAAAAATCCTTTATTTCTTCCTTAATAATAAGAAATTTATTGAAACTACCTCTGCTGAAGGTATAGACCTTTAATTATAGCTGAAATAATAGAAATAATGATCCAGCTCTCATTTTCACTTGAAACCAATACATCACAATTCTTATATCCTTTCCATAAAGAATAATTTTTCCACTCAAATGTCGCAATAGTATTTTCTTCTGCATCCTTAACCTCACCCTTCTGAGAGCCGAAGATAAAAGGATTTTTAAAAAAAGTAAAGCCTATTACCCTATTATAGGAATCTCTGATTTCATAGCTCATAAATGAAGGAAAGAAAGTTAACAATTTAATTTTTCGCGGATAAAATGATATAAAGGGGCTTTTGTTCAATGAAACTTTATAAGATGGGACTAAAAATGAAAAACCTCTATTTATATTAAATCGGTTCCCGGTTTTAAAATCCATAAATTCCATCTCTAATGAAAAAACAGTGCGCACTTTAGTAAAAAAAAGTATATTTCTAAAAAAATCAGATGATTTTTCTATAATTTTATAAAGGAGCTTTTTATCCCGCCAGACATCAAATTCTGCCTTAAAAGATAAAGGACCTTTTAAGATATCAATACGAAATAATATCATAATGGAAATATTTTAATACATCCTCTCCTATTAACACAAAAAATTAGCCAGATTGTAAAATACCATAAAAATATTGAATTTTTCTGGCTCAATTTCCCGTATAATCATTTTTAAATCTTTCTAATATATCTTTAAAATTTTTCAATTAGCCCCATCTTTACATCAATTTTTTGATGTGTTAAAGACTAAATAAAAAAACTTTTTTATTCTTCTTTAAATCAATTTCTTTTAATTTTTTCCCTTAAAATTTTTCATTAGAGTTTAAGCCTGCGAATTTTTTAGCACCCTAAAGGGTGCGGCTACCATAAAATTATAGAATATGGGAATAAATGTTAAAGATTTTCAAAAAATGGTAGGCGCAGGCTTTAGCCTGCGATTTTTACTATCTCACCAAATTTTTTCTCTATTTCTTCCAAATTATAACATGGCAATTTAAATTATTTCGGTCTCATAAAATAATTTTAAATTATCTATCCTTATTCAATATAATTTGAAAATGGATAAGTGCTTTCAATGTGAGAAAGGTGACACAATAAAAGAAAATACTAATTGCCCTTTCTGTGGAAAACCTGGTAAAAAGGTGAATCTAAAAACTTTAAAGTCCCTTTTGAAAGTCTCTTTGAGAAGAATATTTCCTTCAGAATCTTATTTTTTCTGTGAAACTGAAAATTGTCCTATCGTTTATTATAATTCTTCTGGTGATGTATTTAAAACCGAAGATGTAAAAGTCCCCGTTTATCAAAAAGAGTCTGAAAATCCTTTTGTTCCTGTTTGTTACTGTTTTAATCATACTCTCGGTGAAATTCTTTCTATGGTAAAGGAAAAAAGAGAAAGAGAAATTATAGATGATATAAATACAGGAATAAAGCTAAATCAGTGTGCCTGTGATTTGAGAAACCCTCAAGGTTCCTGTTGTCTCGGGAATATATATAAAATAATGAAAAAAAGTTTAAAAAATTCATAGAGTATCCTTTTTCTATAAAGCCTCTATTATTACAAGTTTTGATATTTCTCTTTTGAAATAAGTGGGTTTAAATATTTTATAAAAGTTAAGTTTTAAATAGTATTTTAAATAAGGAAAGAGTATAAAGAATTTTTTATCAAAATTGAAAAAGGGAGTATCAGGGTTTTCCCTTATCACGATATATTTCTTATTTTGAAAGGAACCTGGATCCCAATTTGAAAAATTATACTGTTTGTAAGGTTTATAAAAGTTAAAATCTGAATTTAAATCTATATTTTCAGGAATAAATAGTTTGTTGTCAATACCAAAAGCAATTTTTGACATCCCGTTTAATTCATAAAACCTCAGCCACCTGTTTAATGCTAATTTATCTTTTAATTCAGTTTTAACAACAAAAGTGTAATTATTTTTCACCAATTCATTTTCTTTCAAATTTTCTATAATACTTAGCTGGTAAAAAAAGTCAATATGGTATTTAAAATTTGCTATTAAATTTTCAATTAAGAAAGATGATAAAAAGAAATATAAAATAAAATTACCAAATTTTAATTTCAGTAATTTTTTTAAAAAGATTTTTAAGCCAAAATAAACTATGAAACTGAATCCAAGGGGAAGTAAAAGTTGATGTCTTGAATCCCAGTCCCAGAGAGTAGGAATTTTCTGGACAAATATGTAAGGTAAAACACCAATTAAAAAAATTATAATGCCAATCAAAAATTTTAAATTTAATAACTTATCTTCATTATTTTCTGATTTTTCAAGTTGATTATCAAATAAAAAATAAAAAATTAAAATCAGAAAAATAGTTATATACCATAGGGAAAAAGAGTGATTAAAAGATAAGTCAAGAGGTTCAATTAAATTTGTAAAAATAGAAATAAGAATATAAAGAGGAGTTTTTAAATTGATATTTATTGCATTATAACCTTCATATAAGCCACTCGGTTTGAAATAAGTTAATCTAAGAAACCAATATATTAATGGTAAAATTAAAAAATCAATATTATTTTTTAAGAATTTCAGGAAGTTAAAAGTGAAGGAAGTTTTAGAGTTATAATTTAAGTAGAATAAATAAGCTATTGGAAGAAGATAAAAAACAAGTAATGAGTTAGTGGTAAATGATATAAAAAAGAGTATTAGTATTATAATTCGTTTTAGAGAGGAGGGACTTTCGATATATTTGCTTAAAAGGAAAAAGGCAAAATAAAAGATTGGTAAATTAATGACATATGTAAAATGCATTAGAGAAATTTTTGCAAAACAAAGGGGTGAGAGCATAAATAAAAACGTTATTGAAAGTTTTTCATTTTCAGAAAGAAAGTTTAATTTTTTTAGAATTTCATATAAAAAAATTGTATTAAAGAAATATAAAAGGAAAACTAAAATCCGATAAATAAAAGTTCCAGCTTTCAAGAGTATAAAATGTAAATAAGAAAAATATAGTGATACACAACCGGAATGATTTTTAAACATTTCATAAATTGTTTTAAAGTTCTGATTGTATAATGCATAATCATCCCAGTAAACACCATCATAGTTCAAAAGGAGTAAGAAATTTGTTAGAAGGTGGATAATAAATAATTTAAAGTATAGTTTTCTATGCATTTTTTTTTATTCTATGAAACTTTCAATTTTTTATACAAATTCTTTTTGATTTTAAAAAAAATTTATTTTATAATTAGTGGGGTTCAAATCCAAGATTTATAATTTTTAAAAAAAAATAATGAAATTCCCATTCTTATCAATAATTGTTTTTTCACCATTTGTGGGTGCATTTTTAATGCTATTTATGAGGAGGAACCCCCTCCTTGTAAGAATTACAGCGAGTATTTTTTCAGGGATCTCTCTATTTTTCTCTATAATTTTATTTTTTTTATACGATTTTAAAAAAGGGGGGTTCCAGTTTATTGAACATATTCCTCTTGTTAAAGCCCTTGGAATTTCTTATTATCTTGGTGCAGATGGAATTTCTCTTTCTCTTTTACTTTTAACAGGCTTAATAATATTCACTGGAACTTTTGCCTCCTGGACAATCCCTTTTAGATCCCAGGAATTTTATATTCTTCTTTTTGTTCTTGTAACAGGTGTTTTTGGAGTGTTTGCATCCCTTGATTTCTTTATATTCTTCCTTTTTTATGAAATTGCAGTTCTTCCAATGTATCTTTTAATAGGAATATGGGGATCAGGTGCCGATTTAAAGCCAAAGATTCCTCCTAACAATTTCATTCAATACATAATGAGGCCTATTGATACAGCGATGAGAAATGTTACACTTGGAACAAAGGAATATGCAGCTGCAAAGCTTACCCTATACTTGCTTCTTGGTTCTGCTTTTATTTTGGTTGGAATGCTTGTTCTTTATTTTCAGGGTGGAAATACATTTTCTTATACAGAATTAAGCACAAAATATTATCCTTTAGAATTACAGAGAATTCTATTTTTAACTTTTTATGTTGGTTTTGGTGTTCTTGCTGGTGTTTTTCCACTTCATACCTGGTCTCCTGATGGGCATGCTGCTGCCCCAACTGCTGTTTCAATGCTTCATGCAGGAGTTTTAATGAAATTGGGAGCTTATGGTGCAATGAGATGGGGATGGGGACTTTTTCCTCAGGGTGCTTCTGATTTTTCTTTTCTTGTTGGATTTATTGCGTGTATAAATATTGTTTACGGTGCTCTCTCTGCTATGAATCAATTTGATTTAAAATACATTGTAGCTTATTCCTCAGTTTCACATATGGGGTATGTTATGCTTGGTCTTGCCACTCTTCATGAATGGGGAGTAAATGGTGCTGTTTTTCAAATGTTTTCCCATGGTATAATGACAGGTCTTTTATTTGCTCTTGTTGGGCTTGTTTATGAGAAATCTCATACAAGAGATATATTAAAAATGGGTGGATTTGGTAAAAAAATGCCGGGAATTGCTACTGCTTTTACAATTGCAGGATTAACATCCCTTGGTTTACCAGGACTTTCAGGATTTGTTGCCGAAGTTCTTGTTTTTATAGGAGCTGTAAAATCAGGACATTTTCCCTTTTTTTTGGCAGCAATAACCGGGACCTTTATAACTGCTGTTTATGTTTTAAGATTTTTGAAAATTATCTTTTATGGTCCCTTTGATGAAAAGGCTTGGCATGATCTTTCTGATGCAAAGGGACCTGAGTGGGTTAGCCTCTATATACTTTCCTTTACACTTATAATTTTTGGAATGTTTCCTTTCCTCCTTGTTAAGTTTATTGATTCAAGTGTTATCGAGTTTTTATCAAAATTTTAAAGGGGAGGGGTAAAAATGATAAAAGTAGCTTTAATTGAATTTTATATTATTTTTCTGATGGGTTTAACCTTCGTGTTAGATTTTATTGTTCCTGAAAAGGGAAAAGGTAAAATAATAGGTTACTTAAATTCCTTTTTGCTTCTTCTGGGTATCTTTCTTTTTATTTTCTTTAAAAATTTTGTAGGAAATTATTACGGAGATTTTTATTTTGATGAATTCTCCTATGCTTTTAAGCTTTTGTTCTTTTCTGCTGCTTTTATAGGAATTCTTGGAAGCATTCATTATGTTGAAAATGAACTTCCAAAAAGGAAGGCTGAGTATTATTTACTTATTTTAACTTCAGTTCTTGGAATGAGTATATTAGTTTCTTCCAAAAACTTTCTTTTATTTTTTGTTGCTTTTGAATTGATGAGTATTCCCCTTTATGTTTTATCTGCTATAAGGAAATATGATCAGTTGGCACCAGAGGTGGGTCTTAAGTTCTTTCTTGTAGGTGCTTTTTCTGCTGCAATAATGTTTTTTGGAATTTCCTTTATCTACGGAGCTTCGGGTTTTCTTGAATTTATAAAAATTAAATCCCTTTTAAGCGATTTTACGCCACTTTTTGCCGCTGGAATAGTTTTATTAATTGCAGGTTTGGGTTTTAAAATTGCAAGTTTCCCTTTCCACTCCTGGCTTCCAGATACATACCATGGAGCTCCTGAACCTTATGTTGCCTTTTTAGCAGTTGCCCCAAAAGCAGCTGGCTTTGCTGCTATTTTCAGAATTATTTTTGAGGTTTTACCTTCCGATAAAAGTGATATTTTACTTTTAATCATCCTTCTTTCCTTTTTCTCAATGTTTATTGGAAACCTTCTTGCTCTTCCACAAAAAAATCTTAAAAGATTGCTTGCTTATTCAAGTATTGCTCATATAGGATATATACTTGTGGGAGTAGCCTGTGGAACAAAAGAAGGTTTTAGTATGGTAATTTTTTATTTATTTACCTACCTTTTTTCCAATATGGGAGCTTTTCTTTTTGTTGAAACTGTCAGAAATACAATTAATAAAACCGATATAGACGATGTAAAAGGTCTTTCACAAAAAGCTCCTGTATTATCCCTTTCAATGCTTATAATACTTCTATCTCTCGGTGGAATCCCACCAGTTGCAGGTTTCTGGGCAAAACTTTATGTGTTTCTTGCTGGTGTTCATGCTGGATTGTGGTATCTTGCTTTATGGGGAGCAATACTCACAATTGTAGCCCTTTTTTACTATCTTATGGTTGCAAAGAAACTTTATATTGAAAATTCAGATACAGAATTTAAAACTAACATGCCATTTAATCTTAAACTTTCAATGATAATATGTATTGCAGGTATTTTGTATTTTGGAGTTTTTCCGAGAATACTTCTCGATCTTTCCAACTGGGCAGTGACAAGTTTTGTGCCTTAATGGGAGGAAAATAATGAAAGCCATTCTTAAAACTAAAGAAGGAAGAGGTTTTGAGATAAAAGATGTTAAAGAACCTGTTCCTGGAAGAGATGAGGTTATATTAAAAGTAAAAAGATGCTCCATATGTGGAACTGATTTACATATATACAGGTGGGATGAATGGATAAGAAAAAAATTTGAAATTCCAAAGATTATAGGGCATGAGGTAGCAGGTGAAATAGTTGAGATAGGAAAGGATGTTAAAAATTTTAAAAAAGGTGATATAGTTTCAGTTGAATCTCACATTATATGTCATAATTGTCCTGCCTGTAAAAAGGGAAATTACAGAGTTTGTTATAATACAAAAATTTTAGGAGTTGATGTAGATGGTGCTTATGCAGAATATGTTAAAATTCCTGCTTTTAATCTGTGGAAAAATGAAATCCATTTGCCCGAAGAAGTGCTTTCCTTAAAAGAACCCTTTGGTAATGCAGTGGATACAGTTTTGGCAGAGGATGTCTCAGGTAAAAGTCTTTTAATAACTGGTGCAGGACCTTTGGGGATGATGGCTATACTTGTTGCAAAGCATTCAGGTGCCTATCCTGTATTTGTTACAGAGGTGAAAGAGTATAGAATAAAAAAAGCAAAGGAACTCGGTGCCGATTATGTTATAAATCCCTTAAAGGAAGAAGTTTATGAAATTATTATGGAAAAAACTAAAGGTGAAGGTGTTGAAGTTCTAATAGAAATGTCAGGAAACCAAAAAGCTCTTGAAGATGGGTTAAAGTGTCTTTCACCACATGGAAGAGCTTCTTTTCTTGGAATTTTTGAAGGTAATGTAAATATAGATTTGAATAATTTAGTAATTCTAAAAAATATAAAAATTTACGGAATAACTGGGAGAGATATGTTTTCTACATGGTATAAAATTGATAAACTTCTTGAATCAGGTCTTGATCTTAGAAAGGTTATAACTCATACCTTAAAAATGGAAGAAATAGATAAAGCTATGAAATTGATGGAGGAAGGTGAATGTGGAAAAATCTCCCTTTTACCTTTCAGTTAAAGAAAAAATAAATTTTTTAGAAAACTTATTCCCAGATTATAAATATTTTCTTTCTTATTTTATAACTATTATCTTAATAAGGAGTTTTCTCTCTATTATTTTAGAGAGAAATAATTTTCCTTTAAGGAATTTGTACCATTTTTTTGTGTATTTTATTTATTTTATATTTTTTTATTCTACACTTTTAGTTATTTATTTACTTTTTACTAAATTTTTAATAAACAGAAGAGTTAAAAAAATTTTATCTTTTTATACCTCTTTTTTTACCTTTGTTGTTTTTACTCCCTTTATAAATTTTTTATTCTCTTTTAGAAAAAGCTCTGATTTTGATTATATAAGTTTTTCTTTAAAGGATCTGATTCATATACCCTTAGGTATTAAGATAGAAATTATCCTTATGGGTTTTATTACTTTCCTATATATTGTCTCTTTTAGTAAAAAATTTTATAAAATATTTTTTTTAACTATTTTGAATATTTTTTCTTATATATTTCTTTTAATTTTCCCTATTTTAATTTCTGGAAATAGCAGGGATTTTTGGAAAGGTGGTGTTTTTCCCTTTGAATTTCAAAAAATTTCAATTTTATACGGATTTCTTTTTGTTTTTTTTCTATTTTTATTTTTTCTAATTTTCAGAGAGTATAAGGAAAATATATTAAGAAAATTTATAAATTATGAGTTTATTTTTTTAAATTTGTTTTTACCCTTTATGGGTTTCTGGACATCTTATAAGATAATTTTTGAAGAGCATGAAAATTTTTTTGATTTTACTTTTAATAAGCTCATTCCCCTTTTTATTTTAATTCCTGTAATTTTCTATTCTTTAAGCAAATTTCTTTTTAGAAAAAATTTAAATTATATCCCTTTTACCTTTTTAATCTCTCTTATTTTTTCCCTTTTATTTTCCTTTTATCATTTTTTTATTATCTTTATTCTTTTTTCTATTTATATTTTGAATAGAACTTTTATCAAAACCTTTAAAATAAGACCTCTTGAAATTTCAATTGAATCTTCAGGTCTTTTTCTCTTTGGTTATACATCTACTATAAGTAAATATTTTTTAAATTTCATAGATAAATCTCTTTTTCTTTTTGTTTTTCTTTTTTTTCTTTTTTACGGAATTTCAAGATACTTTTTGATGAAAAGAAAAAAAGAAATGGGTTATCTTTTTTTTACAATTGGAATATTTTTGCTTCCCTTTCTTGGATTTGTAAATATATTTTTTTATATTCTTTTAACTACAACTTTTGTTATTTTAGGTTTATTTTATTTTATAGGTGCCCCTTCTCTTAAAACTCTTGACCTTGTAACTTATTTTTTTCTTGCTGTTTTTCTTGTTTTTTATCTTATTTATTTTTGAAACAGTAAAAGAAAAGATTTTATAATTCAAAATGGCAACTTTACTTTTATTAACAGGTGGATTTATTTATCTATTTTTTTATTTTACCTATGGAAAAATACTTGAAAAGAAAGTGGTAAAAGCAGATCCAGAAAGAGAAACCCCTGCTATCAAACTGAGGGATGATGTTGATTATGTTCCTGCTCCTAAACTTGTTCTTTTTGGACATCACTTTGCTTCAATTGCTGGTGTTGGACCTATTGTAGGACCAGCAATTGCTATGATATGGGGGTATGGTCTTCCTCTTTTATGGATATGGATAGGGAATATTTTTATTGGTAAAGTTCATGATTATCTTTCCCTTATGGCAAGTGTGAGATATGAGGGTAAATCAATTCAATGGATAGCTGGAAAACTTATGGGTGAAAGGACTCAGGTCCTCTTTAACTTTTTTGTTCTTTTTGTCCTTATTTTAGTTCTTGCTGCTTTCTCTTCAATTATTTCAAATTTATTTACAAAACAACCTGAGGTTGCAACTGCTTTTCTTTTATTTACAATACTTGCAGTGTTTCTTGGTTATCTTTTGAGAATTTTAAGAGGTAATTATGTTATTGTTACTATAATAGGTCTTGTTTTAATGCCCTTTTTATTTTATATTTCCTTTCTTTTTCCTCTGATTTTACCTTATAAAATGTGGTTAATTTTTTTATCCATTTATGTTATTTTTGCTTCCTCCCTACCTGTATGGGTTTTGCTTCAACCAAGAGATTATATAAATGCCTGGTTTCTATGGATCGGTTTATTCATTGGTATGATTTCAGTTTTTTTGAGTTTAAAATCAATAAATTTTCCATTTTTTACAAGTTTTTCACCACCTGCTATAGAAGGAAGAAATTCTCCTTTCTGGCCCACAATTCCACTTATTATTGCCTGTGGTTCTTTATCAGGATTTCACTGTCTTGTTTGTTCAGGAACTTCAAGTAAACAGCTGGATAAAGAAACATCAGGTCTCTTTGTTGGTGCGGGTTCTATGTTTACAGAGGGAATGCTTGCAACTGTTGTTGTTCTTGTAATAGGTCTTTTTGGTTTAAATTTTCTCGGTGAAATAAATGTTGGTAAGGATTATCTTTCAGAAATTGTTAAAATTGGTGGTCCAATTGGAATTTTTGCAAAAAGTTATGCAAAAGTAGTTAATTCTTCCTTTAATTTTATATCTGAAAAAATTATACTTATTTTTGCATCTTTATGGGTATCTTCCTTTGCAACAACAACTCTTGATACCTGTGGTAGAATTGCAAGGTATATTTTAAAGGAGCTTATGGAGCCTTTAACAATTAAAAAAAATTTCTGGACTAAATTACAAAATAAATATCTCCTTTCCTCTATACCTGTTCTTTTAGGGTTTTTTCTTGCAATACAGGGTTCCTGGTCTCTATTATGGCCATCCTTTGGTGGAGCAAACCAGCTTTTAGCTTCTGTTGCTCTTTTGACTATTTCTCTCTGGGTTATAAAAATTTTAAAAGTGAAGAGAATTTTTAAATTCTTAATTCTTGTGCCCTCCCTTTTTCTCTGGTTAACTGTAACTCTTGCCTTTCTATGGTATATTTTTTATGTTATTCCTTTTGTTTCTTCAAATGTTATGAATTTATTTCAAAAAATTCTTATTTCTATTATGATCTTAGTGATGCTTTATTTAAATTCAATTTTATTTATTAATTTTTATAAGTCTTTAAATGAAAAATTTTTTTAAAAAATTTTTGTTTTCTAAAATAAGAAAGGAGTTATATGAGAGAGAAAAAGTTTTTTTAATGATTATTTTTTCTCCACTTCTCGGACTTTCACCTTTTCTACCTTTTTCCTTTTTTCTTGAAATTTATCCTTATCTTGAAGAGGAAATAAAAAATAAAAAATTTTTTTTTGATGATGACCCTTTTTCAGAAGTACTCGGATTTTTTGATATCTCATAAATTTTTTTTCTTTCTTGGAAAAGGTGGTTCAGGAAAAACAACTCTTTCAATACTTTTTTCAAAATTTTTTGGAAAGAATACTCTTCTTTTTTCTCTTGATCCTGCCCATAACATTTCAGATTATCTCGGTTTAAAAGAAAAAAAGGAATTTAAAGAGTTTAAAAATATTTTTATATATGAACCTGATATAGAAAAGCTAATAGATAAAAAAGCCTTTGAGGAATCAAGGAAAATTGAAAAAATTTCTCCTCTTTTTATTTTATTTGAAGATTCTTTAAGAGAAAATTTCAGATTTTTACCAGGTATAGAAGAAGATTGTATGATTGATCTTATTATTAAGGGATTCTATGATAATTACGATAGAGTAATTTTTGATATGCCCCCAACAGCTCTTTCCTTAAGAATAGTTTCTCTTATTCTTATGAGGAAAAAACTTCTAAGTTTTTTATTGAATCAGAGAAAAAAGATAATTGAATTGAGGAAAATTCTGGGTGAAAAAATTGAAAAGGACCCTGTTTATGAAAAGATTAAAGAAAATTTGAATATATATGAAAAATTTTATCCTGAATTTAAAAAGAGTATTTTTTTCGTAGTTTACAATCCCTTTGAGGCATCAATTAAAGAAGGTGATAGAATAAATGATTTTCTAAAAAAGAATGGTTTAATTGTTAAAAAAATTATGAACAGGGTAAAGGAAGGAAGTTTTAAAGGTTTTGATATAATTATTCCTGAAATTGAAAATCCATTAAAACTTTTTGAATAATTAATTATGAAATTTTTCTTTCTTTTCTTTTTATTAATTTTTTCCTGTTCATTTTGGAATTCTATAAGACCCAGAGTTTTACCTCCACATATAATTGATGAAAAAGATGTGCCTGAGGAGATAAGGGTTTTAAAGAGAGAGAATCAAAAGTTTGTAATTTTTGAAGTTTATGCTCCCTCTGCAAGGTATGTAACACTTGCAGGAGATTTTAATGCCTGGGGAGGAACTGCAAATGGTGTTTATAACCCAGATATTGATAAGATGAATGATGATGGTGTAAAGGGTGACAGGATAAGAGGTGATGGTATATGGACGATAATAAAAGTTTTACCTCCAGGGGTATATCAGTATAAATATGTTATTGATGGAGTGAACTGGATTCTTGATCCATCAAATCCTGAGAGGATTCAAAATGGTCCTTATGTTAATTCAATTTTAAGGGTAAAATGAAAAATTTTTTTTTAATAATTTTATTAATTTTTTTATCCTGTAAAAAAAGGGAAAATCCTTATTTTAAATTGCCAGGTAATTACTATCTTTCCAATTATAGCAAAATGCAACTTGCAGGAGATTTCCAAGGATGGAATTTAGATGACCCAAATTCCTTTATGGAACTTGTTTCTGATTACAGGTGGGAAATAGATAAAAGATTTAAATATAAAAAAAATATAATGTTTAAATTTGTTCCGAATCAGAAATGGGATCCTTCCTTTGGAACTTCCTGGGAGGACACTTTACTTTATGGAAAACTTGAACTTGTTTCAGGTGAAGGAACACATATTTCAGCAAGTTTACCTGAAGATGGCTTTTACAGATTTTTATTACTGGAGGATTCATTATTTTACAGAATTGAAAAGATAAGAGGCACAGGAACAATTATGGGCAAGGTTAATTTTGAAGACATAATTAATGCTCCTTATCCAGTTTCAAAAGTTTATCTTTTCTATAAAAATTCTGATACCCTTTTAAGAAGTTTTACAACAGACTCCCTGAATAATTCTTTTGAGTTTAATGATCTTATTGATGATTCTTTTAAAATAATTGCTACTTCAAATAATTATTCTCCTGATACTGTTTTTTTATTTTTAAATTATGGTGAAATAAAAAATATAAGTTTTGTTTTGAATAAAAGCACTGTAAGAAATCCTATAATTATTGATGGAATAAATGATTTTTTAACTCAGGATCTTAGAGGTGTTGATCCTGTTTCTGATATTAATGAGCCAAATCTTGATTTAGACTCTTTATGGGCTTGTCATATTGGTGATAAGTGGTTTATAGGCTTTAATGTTAATTCAGGACCTAATTACGGTCTTGCTTTTGGAATATATATTTTTACAAATTCAGTTTCCCCATCAGGAGCTTTCTCTGACCCATGGAACAGAAAGGTTGCAGCAGGTGATTCTTTAAATCCCTTTTATCCCAAATATATACTTTATATCTGGCATACTGAAAACGATATTCTTCAAGATGCCCAATTATGCAGATGGAAGGGTTCTTCCTGGCAATATTTAAATCTTTTGAGTAAAGGTGGAGAGCAGGGTTACACCTCTCGTGATTTTTTAGAATTTTCAATACCTGATTCTCTTCTTTCAAATCCTGATTCTATTTTTATTGAAGTTTTTACAACAGGTGGAGAAAATACTCATGCCCAGGATAGTTCGCCAACTGACCCAAGTGTTAATTTTCCTTCACCTGACTGGTCAAGTAAAGTTACCTATTTATCTTCTTTTGTGAAAGTAAAAAAATTGTATTAAAAACCTATGAAGCATTCAATAACAGTAGGTTTTGCCTTTGGTATGACCTCTGGAATAATAACAACAATGGGTCTTATGGTCGGTCTTTTTTCAGGTACAAGTTCAAGGCTTGCTGTAATAGGAGGTATTCTTACAATTGCAATTGCAGATGCCTTTTCTGATGCTCTTGGAATCCATATTTCTGAAGAATCAGAGAATGTTCATACAGGAAAAGAAATATGGGTTTCAACAATTTCAACCTTTTTAGCAAAATTTATATTTGCTTCTACTTTTATTTTGCCTGTTTTATTTTTAAAATTAAATATAGCAGTTGTTGTTAATATTTTATGGGGATTCTTTGTTCTTACAGTTATAAGTTATATTCTTTCCAGAATTCAGTCTGAGAACCCCTTTAAAGTTGTATCTGAGCACTTAATTGTAGGAGCTTTAGTTGTTATCATTTCTCATTTTGTTGGTAAAGTAATTTCTCAGGTATTTAATTAATGATAAATATTTTCATATTTTTTTTGACTGGTATAATTATAGGTTTTTTATTAAAAAAATTTAACTTTTTAAAAAAATTCTCGGAAATTATTATATATATTCTTATTGCAGTTTTTCTTTTTGTAATAGGTTATTCAGTTGGTTCTGATGAAGAAATCCTATTTAATTTGAATAAAAATTTTTATTATTCTTTAATTTTTTCTATAACAGGTATTTTAGGAAGTTCTTTATTAACATATTTTTTGTTAAAAAAGTGACATCAATTTTTTTCTTTTTTTTCTTCATTTTTGGTATTTTAACAGGTAAATTTTTCTCATTTACTGAATTGCAAAAGTTTGACTATAAGACCTATGTTCTTTATATTCTTCTTTTTTTTGTTGGAGTTCAAATTGGAAGTGAAAAAAGAGTTTCAGAAATTTTTAAAAATATAAATTTTAGACATTTGTTATTTCCCTTTATTTCACTTTTGGGGACAATCTTTTTTTCTTTTTTTGTTTTTTTAATATTTAGATTTCCAATAAAGGAGGGAATAGCGATTGTGTCAGGTATGGGTTATTACAGTCTATCAAGTATTCTTGTTTCAGAAATAAAAGGTGAATTTTTTGGTGTTATAACATTAATGACTAACCTTTTAAGAGAAATTGAAACAATTATTTTTGCTCCATTGCTTATAAAAATTTTCGGTAAAAGTTCCCCTGTTGCCTCAGGAGGCGCTACAACAGTTGATACGACTCTTCCTGTTATAATAAAGTGGTGTGGTAAAGAATATCTTTTGCTTTCAATTATAAATGGTTTTTTACTTTCATTATTTGTTCCAATTTTTATAATTTTTATTTTATCTATAAAATGAAATTTTTAAAAAATTACTTTTTTCATTTTTTTGTTTTTTCCTTTTTTCTTTTTTTAAAAATTTTTTTCAAAATAGACGGAGAGAGGGAATTTTTAAGTGTTTTACCCCCTTTTTTGGCAATTATACTTACCCTTATTTCAAGAAAACTTTTAATGAGTTTATTTTTATCAGTTATTATTGGTGGTATGCTTTTTAGAGATACGGAATTTTTTTTAATAAAATCTTTAAGTTTTATAACAAATTCTCTCTTTAATATTACAAATATTGAAATTCTCCTTTTTGTTGTTTTTATTATGTCAATGATCAGTGTTATAACAGCTTCAGGTGGATTTAAATCTCTTGTTAATTATTTGATAAAATTTGCAAAGACAAAAAAAATGGCTCAATTTATCACATTTCTTCTAGGACTTATTGTCTTTATTGATGATTATGCAAATACAATGGTTGTTGGAACTTCTGCAAGACCTATAACAGATAAATTTAAAATTTCAAGGGAAAAACTTGCTTTTTTAGTTGATGCCACATCTGCTCCTGTTGCAGGAATTGCCCTTATAAGCACATGGATTGGATATGAAGTGGGATTATTTTCTGAATTTGCAAAAAGTGTGGGAATTTTAAAGGACGGTTATTCAATATTTCTTGATGTATTTAAATATAGATTTTACTGTCTTTTTATGATAATTTTTATTTTAATTTTGACTTTAAAAGGGAAAGATTTCGGTCCAATGAAAAAAGCAGAGGAGAGGGCAGAAAAGGAAGGAAAACTTTTGAATGATGGTGCTGTTCCTCTTTCTTCTAAAGGTTTTGAAAGAATAAGGGAGGATGAAAGTGCAAGGTCTTCTTTAATGACCTTTATAATTCCTGTTTTCATTTTATTTTTAACCCTCTTTTCCGGGTTATGGATTGATGGTAACGGTTTATTTTATTTAAGGGAAAATATTTTTAATTTTTTTAATCCCTATGTATGGCTTAAAGTTATAACTAATGCAGAAAATAATATATTTGTTTTATTAGTTAGTTCTTTCTTTGGGTTAATAAGTGCTTTATTAATTTCAAAAATAAATAGTGGATTGAGTTTTAAAAAAATTTTTTATTATTCAGGAAAGGGTGCTTTTTCTTCCTATTTACCCATTACAATTTTAGTTCTTGCCTGGTCTCTTAAAAATGTTTGTCTTGAATTAAAAACTGCAGAGTATCTCATAGATATTTTTAAAGGACTTATTTCTCCTAAAATTTTTCCTGCTCTTACATTTTTAGTTTCATGTCTTACTTCTTTTGCAACAGGGACAAGTTGGGGGACAATGGCAATAATTATTCCCATAGCAGGTCCTGTTGCCTTTGCTCTTGATGGAAATGTCTATGGAATTACAACAATTATGACCCTTGCCTCTATCCTTGATGGTGCAATTTTTGGAGATCATTGCTCGCCAATATCAGATACAACAATAATGAGTTCAATTTTTTCTTCCTGTGATCACATCGATCATGTTAGAACTCAATTACCTTACAGTGTTTTTGTTGCATCTTTTGCCTTTATATTCGGTTATTTATTAACTCCCTATGGGATACCCCTGATTTTAATATTTCTTTTAGTTTTTATCCTCTTTTTAATATTTTTCCTGTATATTTAAATTGCGATAATATAGAAAAAGATGTTTTTGAATTTAAAAAGGTTTACGGTATATTTATGGAAAAATTAAAATCAAGAAGATTTTGTAGTAGGAACTCTTTATAATCTTATTTAGCCAGAAAAATTAAATATTTTCATGGTATTCTAAATTAACTTGACAAAAACTTTTTTTTTAATATAATATAAAAATTATTTCAAAATTAAAATTAAAACAAAAAGGAGGTTATAAAATGAAAAAAATGGTAGCAATGCTCTTAGCGATAACAGGGTTTTATGCTCTTGAAGGTAATCAATCTGGTATTCCGGAAAAAATGGTGAAAAGCTGGACGAATGATTATATAGGATTTGAAAAAAATCTTGGGCAGATTCAGAATTTGGAAGGAGAATTTGCAAAAGAGGTTCTTTTAAGGGCAAAACTTCCTGGACTTGGTATATTTATTACAGAAAAAGGAGCTTCTTATGTAATTTATTCAAGAGAAAAATATGCAAGGATTGATGTTGATCTTTTAAATGCAAATATAAAAGAAGAGAATATAGAGTTTGATGATCCTTTACCAGGTTATACAAACTATTATCTTTCTTCTTGTCCTGATGGTATTCTTGGTGTTATAACTTATAGAAAAGTGAGGATAAAAGAGATTTATCCTGGTGTGGATTGGGTATGGA
>JBDRZL010000026.1 GCA_039803925.1 candidate division WOR-3 bacterium
GTAAAATATCATAACATTTTAAACTGGTTATTAAAATTTTCGGTTTTACTCTATTTTTTTCTCCTAAAACTTTCCGCTCCCCCTTAAACTTGAAAATATTATCATCCGATACATAAATTTTTATCTCTATTAAATCAAGAGTCACCTCAATTGATAACTGATAGCCAGAAATCTCTCTTTAAAAATTTTAATTCCTTTATACCAAAATTCTTCCTTTTCACTCTTTCTCCTTGTATTTTTTACCTCAAAAAATCATTATATATTTTAATTTTAAAAAATTTAAATTAACTAATTCCTCAAATAACATGTATAAAAGACCCCTTCTTCTTTCAGGTGGTCTTATTTCCTTAGGTTTTTCTTTTATTCCAGCAAGTTTTCCAGCTAATAGAAGAGCATCTTCATAGGTTCCGAGTGTATCGATAAGTCCCAATTTTTTAGCCTGTCTTCCTGTAAATATTTTACCCTCCGCCCATTCCTTTAAATTTAAAGTATCAAGATTTCTCCTTATAGAAACTTCTTTAAAAAATTGCCTGTATACATCATCAAGTAAATCCTCAAGATATTTTTTTTCTTCCTCTGAAATATCTCTGAAGGGAGAACCAACATCCTTAAACTTTCCCTTCTTAAAAATTCTAAACTTTATTCCTATCTTTTCCAAAAGTTCATAAAAGGATGGAAACTCTGCTATGACACCTATTGAACCTGTTATTGCACCTGGAGCAGCCATTATCTTATCAGCAGAAATTGCAACATAATAACCTCCTGAAGCACCAACTGCTGAAATATAAGCAACAACAGGAACATTTTTCTCTTCTTTAAATTTTCTTATAGAATAGTATATTTCCTGTGACGCAACTACACCTCCACCCGGAGAATTTATGTAAATAAGTAATGCTTTAACATCCTTTCTTTTTTTTAAATAATCAAGATTTTTTCTGTATGTCTTTGAATCTACAAGAACATCTTTAACTTCAAAAATTCCAACTCCACCTTTAATTGGTGTAGACTTTTGAGTTTTTATTGAAAGGAAAGAGAGTATATAGACTAAAAGAATTCCAAGTATAATTCCACCTGTTATTAAAATTTTTTTATTCATATTTAATTTTAAGGCAAAAATTTTTATAAATCCATTATAATAAAATTATGATTTTCTTATTTATTTTTCTTCAACCTATATTATCTGAAGTATTAAATGATGCTCCTGGAAGTGAAACTCAAAGTGGAAGGAGAAATGAATGGATTGAAATTTATAACTCGGGTCCTGATACCCTTGATTTATCCCTTTATGGAATTACAGATTTTGATGAACCCATTGATTCAATTGTTGCCTGGAAAGATTCTCTAATTTTGAGATTTCATCCAGGGGTTATATTTGGCAAAACAAAATTGCCCCCATTAAGGTTTGGTGTTATTCTTGACCCTGACTATACAGATACTTTAAACACAGAATATCCTCAACCTTATAGAATTGACCCTGGAACTTATATATTTAAAATAAGTGATAAGGATATAGGAAATAATGGAAGCGGACTTGCACTTACTGACCCCATAGCAATCTTTGAACTTTCAAATCCTTCAGTTTATGTTTCCACATTTGGTATAAACGGGGTCCCTTTTACAAGCGGTCACGATGGAATATCAATTGAAAGAATTATATTAGAAGGACCTGACTCTATTTCTAACTGGGGAAAGTCAACTGATCCAACAAAATCTACACCCGGAAGATTTAATTCAGTTTCACCTGGATTTGACCTTACTTTTAAAAGGGTTTATGTTAAACCTACTTTTATAAAAATTAACGAAAGTTTTTCTGTTTATTTTCTTATAAAAAATGCTGGAACTCTTACCTATTCAGGTAATATAGGTGGTTATATTAAAATTTTAAATACTAAAAATTTTGAGCTTGATACAACAATTAAAGGCGGTGATTCTATCTTATATTCCATAACTACACAGGAATCTGAAAGGGGAATTTTTAATCTTGATTTAAAAATTAATCCAGTACTAAATGAAAAGGATACATTTAATAACACTTCAAGTTTCAAAGTAATAATTGATACATATTTAATTTATATAACTGAAATATTTTATAACGGTTCTCCAGAATGGATTGAAATAAAAACAAATTCAAGGGATACAGTTCTTTTAAACAATTTCATTTTAATGGATGAAACAAAAAAACCCTGTTTGATAAATAACATAAAAATACCGGGTGATACATATGCAATTTTCACATCGGATACAGAAAGTTTTTATGGTGTTTATGGTAAAATTCCCTTTACTTTTCAATTATCAAACTTTCCTGCTTTTAATAATGATGGTGATTTGGTTTTTATCACAGATAATTTAAAGGAGAGAATTGATTCTGTTAGATATTATCCTGAATGGGGAGGTAGTTTTGGAATATCTCTTGAAAGGTATTCCTTTGGAACTTCCTGGTTAAAAGAAAACTGGGGTTCCTCACAGGATCCAAAAGGTGCTACACCTGGAAGAGGTCCCTATAAGATTGAAATGGGAGAAAATAAGTTGATTTTAAAGGGAAGAAGATTTACTCCAAATAATGATGGAAGGGACGATGAAATTGAAATATGGATTTCTCCATCCAAGGAACTTTCTTCACTTTATTTATACGATTCAGCGGGATTTTTAAAACATACATTCTTTGAAAACCAAGTTATAAATTTCCCAAAACTTATCAAATTAACAGAAAATAATATAGGGCTTAAAAAGGGACTTTATATTGTTGTTTTAAAACAGGGTAATAGAATTTATAAAAATACCTTTGTTTACTTTGAATAGTAAAAAGTATCTTTTAATAGAGGGTTCTCATCCTTTAAGGGGAGAAGTAGAACTTCAGGGTGCAAAAAATTCTGCTTTACCTCTTTTTGCTTCAATGATTATTATGGATGGAAAAACAAGGTTTACTAAAATTCCAGTTGTTGATGATGTAAAAACAATGATTTCTCTTTTATCACATCTTGGGCTTGAAATTAATTTTGACAAAAAAAATAGATGTGTAGAAATTGAAAATAATGGGATAAAAGAGGCACAAGCTCCTTTATCCTATATACAGAAAATGAGAGCTTCAATATATGTCTTAGGTCCTCTTCTTGCAATGAAAGGGAAAGCAAAAGTTGGGATTCCTGGAGGATGTTCTTTTGGACCAAGACCTATAAACTTTCATTTAGAGGCTTTAAAAAAAATGGGAGCAAAAATTGATATAGAGGGTGGATTTATAATTGCAAGAGCAAATAAACTTAAAGGAACAAAAATAAAATTTAAAAGGGTGAGTGTTGGAGCAACTGCTCATATTGCAATGACAGCTTCAAGAATTGAAGAAGAGACCATTCTTGAAAATATATCTCTTGAACCAGAAGTTATTCATCTTTTTGATTTTTTAAAAAGCTGCGGTGTGAAAATTGAAATTGAGGGAAGAAGAGCAATTATAAAGGGTAATAGTAATTTAAAACCACCTTTAAATTTTGAAAACATACCTGATAGAATTGAAGCAGGAACTTATATGATGTTTGTTTCAGGAACAGGTGGTGAAATCATTTTAAAACCAAACCCTTCTAAATATCTTGAAAGTGTTATAAAGGTTTTAAGAAAAACTGGTGTTTACATAGAAGATAAAGGTGATTTTCTTTATTTAAAAAGAGAAAAAGATTTAAATTCTTGTAACATAACAACATCACCCTATCCAGGTTATCCAACAGATTTACAACCCCAAATTGTTGCTCTTTTAACTCAAGCAAAAGGGAAAAGCCTTGTAAAAGAGAGAATTTATCCTGAAAGGTTTGGTTATGTGGGAGAGCTAATAAAAATGGGTGCTGATATTGAAGTGGGACATGGCTATGCAAAAATTGAAGGAAAAACCAGATTAAAAGGGGCTCCTCTTTTTGCACCTGACATAAGAGCAGGAGCAGGTTTAATACTTGCAAGTCTTGTAGCAGAAGGTAAATCTCAGATTATTGGAATAGAAAATATAAAAAGGGGATATGAGAAAATTGATAAAAAACTGAAAAAATTGGGAGCACGGGTTGAAATAAGAGATAGAGATTAGAGATTATGGAATGGAAAATTAATTATATAAAGCCTTATAAATTTCAAGAAGAATATATTCCTTTCATTTTAATAATCTCTTTACCCCTCACCATCTTAATCATATATATAATTTTCGCAAAATTTGAAATTGGAGCCCCTTTTTTAATCATTTTTCTTTTTATAATTTTTTCCCTTTTTTTTGATTTTTTGGTTTTACTTAATCTAATACAGAAAAAGAAAGCTTTAAAATGGTTTGATGATCTTTTAAAAAATATAAAAAAAATAGAAACAGAAGAAAAAGATAAAAAACTTTTAATTAAACTTATTTTAAATAAACCTTTTAACAGATTAAAAATAAAAAGTGGTGAAATTTTTATAGAGAGATACATTGTTTCTACAGGTAAATCTTCACATATTGTAACAAAATATAGAATTAATGAACATAAAAAATATGAATTTAATAATAATTCTCAAATTGAATTTGAAATTGAAAGAAGAAAGGTTTTAGGTTATTTAGAAAAAGAAAGGGGGTTTATAGAAGGTTCAGGAATTATTTTAGAGGGAATTTTCAAAAAGAAATTCATAATTTTATTTTCTGATGATACTTTAAAAGAAAAATTTAGATTAAAGGAAAATATATTAACACTTCAAAACAGTATAAGGGCTTATCTTGAAGTACTTTCTATAACTGAAAGAGAAATAAAAATGTATTTATCTATAACTAATAAAGAAAAAGCAAGAAGCTTTAAAGTTGAGATAGAATGGGTAAATAAAATGAATATAAGGAATCCTTACATAGTAAGGGAACTAATTTCAAGAAATGAAGATGTAGGAAGTTATGAAATAAATTACAAATTATTTGAAAAAGATGATAAAAATATCTATATCTTTCCTGAATTTTATTTTCCTGAAAAAATAAAACTATTAAAAATAGCAAAAAGCAAAAATTTTAAAATTTTTTTAAAATTATCAGCAGATTTCCCCCTTTCACCAGATAAGACTATTAAAACGGAAATTACATTTGAGTAATTTTTAATATTTTTCAGTAGGAGCCCATAATATTCCGAAAAAAACTTATACACTGATCCTTTAAAAAAGACAAAAATTTGTTTGATTGAAAAAATAGTTAATAGGTTCAAAATCTATTCCAAATTTTTTTTATATGATTAATCATAAAGGAGATTCAAACAAAAAGCCAGGGGGTTCATTCTCTATCCTTTTGAGAATTCTTTTTAATTAAATCTTATAATTAATTATGAAAATCATAAAAGAAATTTATACAAAAAATAACAAGAAGATTTTACTTTTTGTTATTGATGGCATGTCAGGACTTCCATTAAAGGGAAAAACTGAAATGGAATGCGCCAAAAAACCTAACCTTGATAACCTTGCAAAAAATTCAAGCTGTGGAAGAATTTTACCTACAGAATGGGGAATAACACCAGGTAGCGGACCTGCCCATCTTTCCCTCTTTGGCTATAATCCATTTAAATACCAGATTGGAAGAGGAGTTTTAGAAGCACTTGGAGTTGGAGCTGACCTTAAAAAGAAAGATGTAGCAATCAGATGCAATTTCTGCACCATAGATGAAAATGGAATTGTTACCGACAGAAGAGCAGGAAGAATTGAAACTGAAGAATCAAAAAAACTTGTTGAAAAAATAAAAGGTGAAATAAAAAAAATAGAAGATGTTGAAATAATCCTTTATCCTGGAAAAGAACATAGATTTGTTTTAATTTTAAGAGGTGAGGATATTTATCCTGAATTAAATGATACTGATCCGCTTAAAGAGGGAAAAAAACCTAAGGAACTTATTGCAAGGGATAAAAAGGCAGAAAAAACAAAAAGGGTAATTGAAAGTTTTTTAAATAAAGTAAAAGAAATTTTAAAAGGGGAAAAAAGAGCAAATTTTGTTCTTTTAAGGGGATTTTCCTCCCTACCTGAATGGGAAACTTTTGAAGAAAAATGGGGGTTAAAAGCCTGTGGAATAGCCTATTATCCTATGTACAGAGGACTTGCAAAACTTGTTGGAATGGATACACCTGAAGGAATAACAAAGTTTGAAGAAGCAATTAAAGTTTTAAAAGAAAAAATTAAAGATTATGATTTTATATACCTTCATTATAAGGAAACAGATAAAAAGGGAGAAGATGGAGATTTTGAAGGTAAAGTTAAGGAAATTGAAAGAGTTGATAAATTTATTCCTGAAATTGTTGATCTTGGATTTGATGTTTTAGCAATTACAGCAGATCACTCAACCCCTGCAATAATGAAAAGCCATTCCTGGCATCCAACACCCCTTCTTATTTATTCGAAAATACAGGAACCTGACCCATGCGAGAAATTTGATGAAAGGGAAGTTTTAAAGGGTTATCTTGGAACAATAAAAGGTTATAAATTAATGCCACTTTTACTTGCCCTATCAGGTAAACTGGAAAAATTCGGTGCCTGAAATTATTTTCCTTTTATCCTCTCAATAGCTTCCTCAAAACTTATTTCACCTTTATAAAGACTATCAAGAATTTCTGATATCTTATTTTTTTCTTCCTTTTCACTTTCAATTCCTATATTTTTCAGGAACTCTTCAAATCTTGTCCTTACAGTGGGATAAGATACACCCATTACTTTTGCGAGTTCCGATAGATTCCCCCTTGTTTTTAAAAATAAAATCAAAAATTCTAAATCACTGGAACTGAGATTAAGTATAGGCGAAAAATAAAAATCTCCCTCTATTTCGGTTTTACATTCAGGACAGTAATATCTTTTTATTTTCAATTCTGAATTACATACAGGACACCTTGTAAGTATATTTTTCTTCATAAATCTTCAATTTCCTTTTTTGCTTCATCAACATTTATTTCTCCCTTTTCCAATCTTTCAAGAATTTCTAAAACTTTTCTTCTTTTTGACTTTTTTATTCTATTTCTTTTTCTAAGAGAGGAAATTATCATATAAATTCCCACAAAAACTATTATAAGAGGCCAATCCCTTGACCATTTAAAAAAAGATAAATAACCAAGATTTAAAAACCATATTAAAAATCCTATGAAAATCAGTATAAAAGCACTTTTCATAATTTTTTCCCTCCTATTCAATCCATATTTTTACAACATCCCCATCTTCAGTTTTTACATTTAAAATTTCACCTTCTGAATCAATATTAATTGAAGAAAGAATCTCCTCAAGATCAATATCCTTTTCCTTTAAATCCTCTATTTTATCCCTTGGTATAAATTTAAGACCAAATTTTAAAAGGGATACAGGAATCTTTAAATTCACTTCATCACCCTCTTCATCCTTAACATAAATTTTAAACATTTTCACTTTTTTCCCTTTTTTAAATACATCATCAAGAACTGCTTCTATCAACCTGTATCCATCATCAGCATTTATTTTACCTTCCTCCACCATCTTCAAAATTTTTTTAATTTCTTCCATAATTTTTTATATTTTTAATGGATTTGAACCAAATTTATAAAATTTATTTTATAAATTATAAAATTTATTTTATATTTTTGCAAGTTTTTTTAAAATTTTTTATAAAGTTTTGAGAAATTTTAGTTTTTTGAAAATATCTTTTATTTGAAAATTTTTTTAAAATAGATTTAAAATTAGTTATGGCTGAGATGAAGGTTAAAGGGATTCTTTTAAAGAGTCTTAGGGAGTTTGTATTAGAGAATTTTGGAGAAGAAGGGTTTAATAAGTTACAAGAGATGCTTTCAGAGGGCTCAAGAAAACTCCTTAAAGCTCCTTTGATGGATGCGGCAAGTTATGATGGTAATCTTTTCCTTGAAATAAACAGAAAAATATGTGAAACATTTGGCGAAGGAAAACCTGAATTTGCAAGAAAATTAGGTGCCTTTTCTGCAAAAAAATCTGTAAGAGGAGCTTTTAAATTTATACTTAAACTGGCAAGCATTCCCTGGGCATTAAGAAGGGGTGAGACCATTTATAAAATGTATTATCCCAATATGGGAAAATTGAAGATTATTAAAATTGACGAAGAAAAAAGTGAAGGGATTGTGGCCATAGATGATGTTCCTTTTAAGGACCCTTATTTTGAAGAGAGAATTGCAGGCTGGATAGAGGAAATGGGTAAAATTCTTGGTTCTAAAAAAGCTTCTATTGAAATTAAAAAATCTGTTTTTAAAGGAGATGATAAAATAGAATACTTTATAAGTTGGTAAGGAGGTAAATATGGGATTAACAAAATTATTAATATCAATGAATTTATTTTCTTATTCAGTTGACACGGTTATGGTTCAAATGAGGGATGGTGTAAATCTTGTAACTGAAATCTGTTATCCCTGGTGGTATCAATATTTTCCTGAACCTTTGCCTGTTTTAATTGCAAGAACACCTTATCCAAGAGATCAGATATTAAGTAATGAAATGAGAATCCTCATATGTGATCTTTTTAATTATGTCCTTGTCATTCAAAGTGTAAGGGGTTACCAAGGATCTCAAGGTTTCCCAACAGTTTTTCTAACTGATGGATGGGGTGAATTAAGGGATGGATACGATTTGGTTGAATGGGTTAAAAATCAATCTTTCTGTAATGGAAACATTGGAACTTTTGGACCTTCTGCTCTTGGAATAACTCAATATATGTTATCAGGTGTTGTGCATCCAAATTTAAAAACCCTTATACCCTGGATTGCCTGTCATAATATGTATTTTTATGCTGCTTTTCCAGGTGGTGAATTCAGAAAAGCCCTTGTTGAAAACTGGTTAAATGGTATAGGAACACCTTTTTTAATTGACTCTGTATGTAAACACCCTTCCTATGACTCTTTGTGGAAAAAACTTAATCTTAATACCCGCCTTGATTCAGTGATTTATCCGATGTTTCATTTTGCTGGTTGGTTTGATATATTCCTTGAGTCACAAATAGAGGCCTTTGAAAAAATAAACTTTCTCGGTAATAACTTCGCAAGGGGAAAACAGAAACTTATAATAGGACCTTGGGGACACCAGACTTTTGGACAAAACACTCAGGGAGATTTAACTTTCCCAGGCAATGCAGATTGGATTTCAAACCTTAAAGTAGCTCAATTACAGTTCACATGGTTTGATTATTATTTAAATGGAGAAATAAACGATCCTGATGATTCTTTTTTAATATTCGGGAAAAGAGTTGAATTTTATTTAATGGGAGATGTTAATTATTCTGATACAACTTTATTTAACAGATGGTATTACTCTGATACCTTTCCACCAAAAGGTGTCAAATACTACAAATTTTATCTTCATTCTGATTTTTCCCTTACCTTAAATCCACCTGATTTAGGTGATACTTATTCCTCTTATATTTCAAGACCCTGGGATCCTGTTCCAACAATTGGTGGAAATGAGTTTATAGGAATACCAAATGATGCTTACGGTCCAAAGGATATTTCATCAATTCTCTCAAGAACTGATGTTTTAGTTTTTACAAGTCCCTTACTTGATACATCTTATGCTGTAGTTGGTAGACCAATTATGGTTCTTTATGGATCTTCTCTTGCCTATGACACTGATTTTATGGTCAGATTAGCAGATGTTTATCCTGATGGAAGAACAATACTTATCCAGGATAATGTTTTAAAAGCAAGGTTTAGACACGGTTTTGAAAATGAAGAGTTACTTATTCCTAACCAAATTGACACATTTTATATTCCCCTTTGGAGCACTGCTTATGTATTTAACAAAAATCACAGGATTAGAATAGTAATTTCTTCAACAAATTATCCAAGATTTGAAGTTAATCCACAAACGGGTGCTCCTTTTATGAGAAATGATCCTAACCAGGTAGAAACAATAAATACGGTATATATGAATAGCACTTTTCCATCACATATTCTATTGCCCCTAATGTGGCCTCATCCTGTTTATGTTAAGGATAAAGAAATTGCTGATAAGTATGATATAAAATTTAAAACATTATTAAAAGGTGATAAAGATCTGTTAATTATGAAAGAGAAAGCTTTTTCAAACACAGAGATGGAATTTTTTGATATAAAGGGTTCAAAAATCTCTCTTGAAAAAAGTTTAAAATCAGGAATTTATTTTGTTCTTATAAAAAATAAAAAAATAAGAAAAAATGCTAAAATTATATATTTAAAATAAGTTTGAAAAAATAAATTTTATAAGGTAAAATAATCAACTTAATTTTAAAACATGACTGAAAGTATTTGGGTTTGGATAATTTTTTTGTCTTTTGTTATTTTCGCACTAATGGTTGACCTCGGGGTTTTTCACAGGAGAGCACATATTCTCTCCTTTAAAGAAGCGCTTTTTTTCAGCATATTCTGGGTTTCAATATCATTTTTAATTAATTTTATCATTCTCTTATTATGGGGAAACCAAAAAGCCCTTGAATTCTTAACAGGTTACCTTATTGAATTATCCCTTTCTGCCGATAACATTTTTGTTTTTGCTCTTATTTTTAATTATTTTAATGTCCCAAAAGAAAATAGACACAGAGTTTTATTCTGGGGAATTCTTGGAGCAATTTTTATGAGGCTTTTCTTTATTTTAACAGGTGTTGCTTTACTAAAAAAATTCCACTTTTTTATTTATGTTCTTGGTATCATTGTAATTGTTTCAGGAATAAATTTAGTGAGAAGAAAAAAAGAAGAAATACACCCAGAAAAAAATCCTGTTTTAATTTTTTTTAAAAAATTTTTCCCTTTTACCACAAATTATCATGGTCAAAAATTTTTTGTCAGAATTAACTCTAAATTTATGTTAACTCCTTTATTTATTGTTCTTGTTGCTATCGAAACAACAGATATTGTATTTGCAGTGGATTCGGTTCCTGCAATACTTGCAATAACAAGAGATGCTTTTATAGTTTTTACTTCAAATATTTGTGCCATCCTTGGACTAAGATCCTTTTACTTTTTACTTGAGAATTTAATGAATTTATTCCTATATCTTGATAAGGGACTTGCTATTATACTCATTTTCATAGGTATTAAAATGCTTATAAGTGAATTTTATAAAATACATACAGGTATTGCTCTTTTATTTGTGCTATTTATAATTTTTATTTCAATATTTCTTTCCCTAATTAAAGGAAAAAATTCCGAAAAATCCTTATAATTATTTTCTATGAATGAAAAAGTCTTTAATTTCCTTTTAGCAATTTTAATTGTTTTTGTTACAGCTATTTTTATAAAAATTTTAAATCTCAATATAAGAAAAATTTTGGAAAACAAACTTGAAAAACAGGAATTAATTTTAATAGAAAGAATTGTAAAATACGGAATAATCGGAATTGTTATTATCTCTATTTTACCTCTTTTGGGCTTTAATATTTCGGGTCTTCTTGTTACAGGAGGAATTTTAAGTATCGTGCTTGGTTTTTCCAGTCAAAAAATTATTTCAAATCTCTTATCAGGAATTTTGCTTATTCTTGAAAAACCCATTAAAATAGGTGACGAAGTAGAAATAGAGGGAATAACAGGTTTTGTAGAGGACATAAGTATAATATCAACATTAATTAAAACCTATGAGGGAACTTTTGTTAGAATCCCAAATGAAAAAGTTTTTAATTCAAACATAACAAATTTTAATAAAAATTCTATAAGAAGAATTGAGTACAAAATTGGAATAAGTTATAAAGAGAATATAGATAGAACCATCACCATTATTGAAAGTTTACTCCAAAAAAATACATTTGTTCTCAAGGAACCAAAACCAGAAGTTTTTGTTTCCAGTTTGGGTGGAAATTCAATTGAAATAACAATAAGATTCTGGTCCCCTACAAAGACCTGGTATGAAATGAGGAAAAAAATGCTTTTAGAAATTAAAAGAGAACTTGAAAGTAAAGGAATTGAAATTCCCTATCCTCAGAAAATTGTATATTTAGAAGAAAAAACTTTTAAAAAAGAGGAAAATAAAATATGAAAAAATTTATATATGAAAAACCTATAAATGTTTATTTTGAGTCAACAATAGCCTGTGACCTTAAATGTAAACATTGCAGAGCAGAAGCAATTCCTGAAAGATCCCCCTTTGAACTTAAAACAGAAGAGGTAAAAAATTTAATGGATGACATAAAAAATATGGGTTCTCATCTTGTTATTTCAGGTGGTGACCCTTTAAAAAGAGAAGACTTATTTGAACTTCTCCTTTATGCAAAAAATATTAAACTTCCAGTTGCAGTTACACCTACCACATCACCCCTTGCCACCTATGAAAATGTAAAGAAAATGAAAGAATTATCAATCTATGCCCTGGGTATAAGCCTTGATGGTCCAGATAAAAACACTCAAGATTCCTTCAGGGGTGTTAATGGAACTTTTGAAAATTCAATGAGTGTTTTAAATTATGCGAAGGAACTTTCAATAAAAGTCCAAGTTAATACAACCTGCACAAGAGAAACTATAGAGAGAATAAAGGAAATTTATTATCTTCTCTTAAAAAATTTTTCACCACCTGTTAATAGATGGAGTGTTTTTTTCCTCGTACCTGTTGGAAGAGGTGCTGAACTTGAACTACCTTCAAAAAGAGAAATTGAAGATTTACTTTTATTTTTATACGAAAAATCAAAGGAAGCACCTTTTCATATAACAACAACTGAAGCACCCTTTTATAAGATCTTCTATACTCTAAAAGAAATAGAAAAAGGAAAAAGTTTAGATGAAATAATTATGGATACAAGAAAACTTGGTTTGGGAGTTAGGGATGGTAATGGGGTTATTTTTGTTTCTTATAAGGGAGATATTTATCCTGCTGGTTTTTTACCTTTAAAACTTGGAAATGTTAGAGAAAATAAATTATCCTATGTTTATGAAAATAATGAAATTTTAAAAAATCTAAGGAATACAGAACTTTTAAAAGGTAAATGCGGTATTTGCTATTTCAAAGATATGTGCGGTGGCTCAAGGTCAAGAGCTTACACAATGAAAGGTGATTACCTTGAAGAAGATCCTGTATGTATTTTTGATGAAAAATTTTTAAAGAAATTAAAAGTTAATTTTTCTCAAGGTTTTAAAAAAGAAAAAAGCAAAGAGACCTGTTAAGGCACCACCTGAACCCCCTATTAAAAAAAGAAGAGGAGGTGAAAGATACTCCCCTAAAATTCCTGTTAAGAGTGAAGAAATAGCCATAAATCCTATAACAGTTAATTGAATCATTGAAAAAACCCTTGCAATATACCTTTCAGGAACATATTCCTGTATGAGGGTTGTTCTTGGAACAGTTATAAAAGATATAAAGAAACCATGAATTAAAATCATAAGAAGAGCAAGATAATAATTCTTTATAAAAATAAATGGGATATATGTAATACCATCCATAAATATTCCGAATATAAGCAAAAGTCTCTTTTTATAATAAATGCCGTATTTAGCAATGAATATAGTTCCAACTAACCATCCAAAGGATAAAAAGGAGTGAAAGTAAGCAAGGTGATGTGCTTTTAAATTAAAATAATTTTTTATTAAAAGATTTGCACCAACCACAGCAGGTCCCATAATAAAAAGATTATCAAGAGCAGTTAGAATTAGTAGACCTCTTAAAAGTTTATCCTTTAAAATGAATTTTAACCCTTCAATAAAATCAGTTTTAAGAGGAATTTTAGTTTTTTTATCTTCAGGAATAAATAAAATTCCAATAAGTAAAAAAGATATAAAAAAAGTTATGCCATCAATTAAAAATAAATTAAGAATTTTATTAACAGGATCACCTTTTAAAATTGTAAGTAAAAATCCAGCTAAAAAGGTTCCAATAACCTGAGCAATCTGTGTTGAACTCTGAATAAAAGCATTTATCCTTAAAAGAGTTTTTCCTTCAGCAATCTTTGGAATAACAGAATCTCTTGCAGGAAAGAAAAAGCTTGAAAAAGTTGAAAGCAAAAAAGCGGAAATTGACAAAGTGATAAAATTTAAAAAATTATTCTTATAAAGTAAAGGAACCAAAAATAAAATAAGTGCCCTTAAAAGGTCAGAATATATCATAACTTTCTTTTTTTTAAATCTATCAACAAAGAATCCAGCAAAAATACCAAAAATTAAATAGGGCAAAGTTTCAGAAAAACTTGTTATTCCTGCCTTAAAAGAGGCTTTCTCTTTTTCAATTAAAAGAATAAGAAATAAAAGAGAGGCAAAAAAGAGATTATCTCCCACTGCTGAGATAAATTGACTTAACCAGAAAATTATAATTCTTTCTTTTCCCTTAATCATTTTAGTTCTGTTAGTATAATTTAACTTATAATTTTTTTTCCTTTATAATTATCTCATGGAAAAAATACTTGTAACATCTGCTTTACCCTATGCTAATGGTCCGCTTCATTTAGGACATATTGCAGGATGTTACTTACCCGCTGATATATATGTAAGGTATTTGAGAATGAAAAATAAAAAGGTAATTCATATATGTGGAACCGATGAACATGGAGTCCCGATCACTATAAGTGCTGAGAAAGAGAAAAAAACTCCACGCGAACTTGTTGATTACTATTATGAAGTAATAAAAAATTCTTTTGAAAAACTTTCTATCTCCTTTGATTACTTTGGTAGAACTACAAGAGAACACCATAAAACTCTTTCTCAGAATTTTTTCTTAAAAATTTATGAAAAAGGGTATATAGAAAGAAGGGAAGAAAAAAATTATTATTGTGGAAACTGTAAAAGATTTTTACCGGATAGATACATTGAAGGAATATGTCCCTATTGCAAAGCTGAAGGAGCAAGAGGTGATCAGTGCGAAAGCTGTGGAAGATGGCTTGAAACCTTTGAACTCCTTGAACCAAAATGTAAAATTTGTGGTGGAACCCCTTATTTAAAAGATACTTTTAATTATTACTTTTTATTACCAAAATTAAAAAATGAACTTGAAAAATGGTTAGATAAAAAGGAAAACTGGAAGGATTTTGTAAGAAACTTTGCTTTATCCTGGGTCAGGGAGGGTTTAAAGGCACGTTCAATAACAAGGGATTTATCCTGGGGTGTTCCTGTTCCCCTGAAGGAGGCTAAAGAAAAAGTTTTATATGTCTGGTTTGATGCTCCTATTGGTTACATATCTATTACTCAGGAATGGGCAGAGAAAAATGGTGAAAACTGGGAGGAATGGTGGAAAAATAGTGATACAAAGCTCGTTCATTTTCTTGGTAAGGATAACATTGTTTTTCATGCTGTAATATGGCCAGCAATGCTTATTGCTCATGGTGAATTTATTCTTCCCTCAGAGATACCTGCCAATCAGTATTTACTAATGAAAGGTGGTAAAATGTCCACTTCAAGGGGAGCTGCTTTATGGCTTGATGATTTTTTAAAGAAATATCATCCTGATTACATAAGATTTGGAATTTCAAGAGTTTTACCTGAAACAAAGGACTCAGATTTCATAGTTAATGATTTTGAAAGGGATTGTGATACTTATCTATCAAATGATATAGGAAACCTTGTTTCAAGGATTTTTAAATTATTTGAAAAATATTTTAATAACAGGGTTCCTCAAAAAGGAAAAGAGGAAGAAAGGGAAAATAGATTGTGGAGTATTATAAGGGAAAAAATTATAAGAATTGAAGAATATTTTGAAAATTTCAAATTCAGACAGGCTTTACAGGAGATAATAGAAATAAGTCAGGAAGTAAATAGGTACATAGACTTTTCTAAACCATGGGATGTTTTAAAAGAGGATAAAGTTTCAGGAGGGAGAGTAATTTACAATTCACTTAAGGCAATAAAACTTTTATCTTCGCTTTTATATCCATTTTTACCATTAACAATGAAAGTTTTGAGAGACTCCTTTAATTTAAAAGAACCTTCTTGGGATGAGATTAAAGAAATCCCTTTAGAGGAAGGTGAAATTTTAAAAACACCACCTATCTTATTTCCGAGGATTAAGGAAAAAATGCCAGAAGAAATTATGAGAGAGAAAGAAGAGGAATTTATAACTTATGAAGAATTCAGAAAGGTAAAACTTCTTGTTGGAAAAGTTCTCGAAGTTTACGATATAAAGGGAGCAGATAAGTTATATAAACTTGAGGTAGATACAGGAGATAGGGTAAGAACAATTGTTGCAGGTATAAAGGAAAGTTACAGTAAGGAAGAATTAAAGGGAAAGAATGTTATAATAGTTTCAAATTTAGAACCGAGGAAAATAAAGGGAGTAATCTCAGAGGGAATGCTTTTAGCAGTTGAGGATAAAAGTGGAAAAATTACTATTTTAACAACTGAGAAAGATACTGAACCGGGTCTTTTAGTGCTTTAAAAAAATTATTAAAATTTTAACAATCCTCAATATCTTTAAAGAGATTTAGGGAATCGCAAGGTAAAATAGAGTCTTTTATTCCTAAATCAAGAGCACCCATAAGAAGA
>JBDRZL010000027.1 GCA_039803925.1 candidate division WOR-3 bacterium
CGTGTCCCTTATGTTCCATTCCTTCTTCATAGGGTTCCCATTTACCATTCTTATAAATCATTTTTCTTTCCACAAGTGTCATTCCGCATATCGGGCAATCTCCTTTCTGTTCCTGAATAATTTGAGGGTGCATAGGGCACTGGTAAAGGGTTCTTATCTCACCTTCCTTCGGCGGTTTTTGTTGAGACCTGCACGATGATATGTAGAGGAATATTGAAAATAAACTTAAAAATAGAAAAATTTTTTTCATTTTTTATCCTCTATTTTTTGGTTTTTTTCTCTTCCTTCGTAGATTTCCCATTTGCCATTTTTATAAATCATTTTCTTGGATTCAAGTTTCATTCCACAGATCGGACATTTTCCCCTATTTTCCATAATAACTTCCTTATGCATAGGACATATATATAAAGTTTTTATTTCTCCTTCCTTTAGCTTTATTTCAGAAGTCTTTGGTGAGCATTTACTCTCTTTGGGAGGGCAGCAGGTTTTTTGCATTTCCTTTTTACCTTCCGGATGGGTTTCATGTTGAAACCCGTATAGGTTTATATATATTGAAAGGGTTAAAACCCCTGTGAACATTAAAAATTTTTTCATAATTCGCCTCCTGTTATTTCCTCAATTTTTGATTTTATTTTTAAAAGTTCAGTTAAAATCATTAAGTAATCTATTTTTGATTCATAAAGCATTTTTTCACTTTCTAAATAAAATAAAAAATCTAATTTTCCTGAAATGTAACCTGCTTCTGCACTTATAAAGGATTCTTCAGCTTTTGGTAAAATTTTCTCTTTAAAAATTTTTAATCTTTCAAGTTTTGATTTGTAAAGGGAAATAAGGTAATATAGTTCCTTTTTTAATTCAAGTTTTTTATTTAGAAGTTCCCATTTTGAACTTTTTAGTTTTGCATTTTTTTCTTTTATCTCGTAAAATTCTCTGAAGAATAGTGGAATTTCAAAAGAAAGGGCAATTTTTTTCTCTCCTGTTTTTGTATTATAAAGAACTTCTGGCATCGGGTCAGGAATTAAATTTTGGTAAGATAAAATTTTTTCCTTATTTTTTGCTTTTACATCAAATTCCATTGCCTTTAAAATGGGATTTTTTTCATAAAGAACTTTTATTAAAGAGTCTTCATTTATTTTTATTTCTTCAAAGATAACTTCTTCGGTTATTTCAGGAATTTCCTCTGTATTTAAAAGTTTTTTAAAATTTTCCCTTATTTTTATTTTTTCTGATTCAAGGAGACTAATTTCATTTTTCATTTTTTCAAGTTCAATCTGGCTTTTAAGAACTTCATATAAACTTGCTGAACCTGATTCATATTTCCTTTCAGTTATCTCTTTCATTTTACTTAAGATTTCTACTTGATTTTTAGTTATTTCAATTTTTTTATTTATAAAATAGTATTCATAAAAGTTCTCTTTAAGTTCTCTTATTATTTCAAGAATTTTTGCCTGATAAAGATAAAATTCCATTTTATATTCATCTTTTGCCATAAGTCCTTCAGTTATTAATTTTGTTGGAAGAGGAATTTCTTGCATTATAGAGATATTTTCTTCCGTAAACATTTCTCTAAAAGTAATCCTTGGATTTGGTGGAGTAAAAGATGGAAGAATTCTTGAACCTTTTTCTTTCAGTTTTTCATATAAAGATTTAATTTCAGGATTCTTCTCAAGGACAATATTAAGCGTCTCTTTTAACTTCAAAGTATCAGAAAAAAGTGTTAAGTTAAAAATAGTTAAAAAAATTAAATTTTTCATACAATTCTACTATTTATTATAGTATTTAAATTTAAAAAATTTTTTAGGTTCATGGAATTTATAAGTGGCATAAGATTTTTAGGTTTTGACAGTCAATTCCGCAATTTTCTTTTAGGGGGATGAAGGATATGAGAGTAATAAAAAGAGCGGAAAGGAAAAGAGTAAATAAAAAGAATTTTGTTTTACTTTTTCTGTTAGTTCTCAGGGAGTCAATTCTTTTTAAGATAGGAGAAGATGTAAAACTAAAATTAAGATTTGAATTTAATATAAGGGATAATTTTGCTATTGTTTTAACAATATTTTCTTTTTCTGAGGTTTTTATTAGTGTATATTCATCAGAAGCAAGTTCAGCTATTTCTTCAAAGGATTTTCTCAGTAAAAAGAAATGGGGGAAGTAGAAGAAGGTTTTTGAAAGAAGGTTAGTTATAAGCTTTATGAAAGTATCTTTCTGTCTTATGTGGTTTATTTCATGGAGAAGGATTATTTTTCTTTCCTTTTTTGAGAGAGATTTCCATAAAGAATTATCAATAAAGATAAAGGGTTTAAAGATACCATTTACAGAGATTCCCTCTTTATTTTTTCCATACAAAATCAAAGGTAATTTTTTGTATTTGAGTTCTTTTATAAGATTTTTTGTGAATAAAATAAAAAACAAGGTAAAGGAAATTAAGGGGATGAAGAAAATTTTTTTATTTAAGGGAAGAGGACCTAAAATAAGGCATTTTAAGTTACAGTCAAGAAAGGCTACATAGTAAAAATAAAATGGTAAAAATGAAAGCATAAAAACTATTACAAGAAGGTAAGGGAATTTTTTTCTTAAATTAATTTTTGAAAAAGGCAGTTCTTTATAAACTAATATAAGGATGGAGAGTATAATATAAAGTGTTAATGTTTTTATTAAAAAGTTCATTCTTTTATATTTAATATTTCAATTAATTTTCTTTTTTCCTTTTCATTTAATTTAGTTTTTTTGATAAAATTCATAGCTATAAGATGAGGGACTTCTTCAAGTAGTGGGGAAAGTATTTCTTCTGTTTTTTTCTTTAGAAATTCTTCCTTGCTTATTACTGGGAAGTATAAATTTTTTTTACCAATTTTTTCTGATTTTACAATTCCTTTTTTTTCAAGGTTTTGCATTTCAGTAAGTATAGTTGTATACGCATAATTTTTTCCTATTTTTTTAAAAACTTCAAGGATATCCAAGCAGGTTGCTTTACCTAAGTTCCACAATATTTCAAGACATTCAGCCTGGAGTTCCCCAAGGAAAAGTTTTAAAGATTTACTAAGTTTCATAGTATTAATATAAGTTTAAAAAAATAAAATTTCAAGTTCTTATTTTTTGAAATTTTATTTGAAAGAAGTTGGAATTTTAGAAATTAATAACTTATAATATTAATGAATATCTTAATGACGAAATTACTAATAAATTATGAATTTTTAGGGTCCAATTCCCTAAAAAATAAGGAGGTAATTATGAGGTTTAAAACACTTATCCTCTTCAGTATGGGTGCTTTTCTTATATTAATTGCATGTAAAAAAAAGGAATGTCCTCTTCAGCCTTCACCTCCCTCTCCTTCAGAGTTAATTGAAAATTCCCTTCATGGAACAACAGCTGGTATGGCATACTGGTATTCCTCTCAGAATGGTGGTTTTGAAAATATTTCTAATATACCTTATGATAACCTGACCTGTAAAAACTGTCATGTTGAATCCAATGCCTGTAATACATGTCATGTAAGGGAAGGGGATGTTCCTACCAATTCTGCCTGTTTAAATTGTCACGGAAGGCAGAAAACCGAAATTTTGTTGGGTTATACAGATGTCCATAGTTCAATGGGATTTGTATGTGCTAAATGCCATGGAGAGGAAGATGTACATGGTGATGGGAAAACTTATAATTCTATGCTTGAAGGAGCAATTCTTATAAAGTGCTACGATTGTCACACACAGATCGCTTCAAATACAGCACACAATCAGCATCTTGGAGCCCTTGACAATTTTGAAGACGATGAACTTGATTGTTCAGCCTGTCATGTAAAAAGTGTTGTTACATGTTATAACTGTCATTTTGAATCTGAGGTAAATCAGGGACAGAAAGTTGCATATGGTAGATTCCATAGCTGGAAATTTCTTGTAAAAAGAAATGGTAAAGTCCATGCTGGTAATATTATGTCAATAACTTATCAGGGTAAAGCATTTGTTGCACTTGCTCCTTTTTATGGACACACTATATATAAACCTAACCCATCTACAATATGTGATGAATGCCATAATAATCCAATTGTTCAGGAATATAACTTAAACGGAACTATGACAGCAGTCTGGTGGAATGCTGATTCTTTAAAACTAAAATATTTTAAAGGTGTTATACCGGTTCCGCAAGATTGGCGAACAAGTTTAAAATTCTCCTTTGTAACAAAAGATGATCAAGGCAATTGGATACATCTTAAAGATGATGCAGATTTGAAACAGATTCTTTTTGCTGAACCGCTTGATAGACTTCCTCCACAGTTTTGATAGCATCTATTTAAAAGGGGCAAATATTTTGGGTTCAATTCCCTTTTTGCTCCTTTTTGTTTTTTTATCATAATTAATAATATAATTAATTTATGAAAAACGAAAATTTTCCTGAAATTTATCATTTACAGGCAGAGTTCTGTAAAACAATAGCACAGCCAAAAAGGTTACTCATACTTGAAACCCTTTCAAAAGGTCCGAAGACTATTAAGGAGCTTTCAGAGGAGCTTGGATTTTCTCCGCCGAATATTTCTCAGCATGTTAAGGCGCTTTATGAGAAGGGGGTTTTAGAAAAAATAAGAAAAGGTAATATAGTTTACTATAATTTAAAATATAAAGAGGTTCTTGAAGCATCTCAGATTGTTAGAGAAGTGATGATGAAAATATATTCAGAAAAAGGTAAAGTTCTCTATCAGATAAAATAATTCTTAATTTTTTATTAAAATCTTAGAAAATTTAAAAAATTTAAGATTAATTGCATAAACTTGACAACCATTTTGTTTTTGTATTAATCTTAAAAAATAAATAAATTTTAAAAACAAGGAAAGGGGTTATAATCCCCTGAAATAAAAAGGAGGAATTTAATGCATAAAACAATAACAGGTATTTTAATGACCTTTGCTCTCACCCTACTAATAGGATGTAAAGGCGAACAGGGGCCTCAAGGACCTGCTGGAACTGAAAAGTGTTCAGCCTGTCATTCAGATAATACCACAATTCTTGCAAAGGAAATTCAGTATGAAAATTCAGTCCACTATCTCGGTGGAAATTTTGAAAGAGATAATTACCCCTGCGCAGGATGCCATACCCATGAAGGATTTATTACAAAATTACAGGGTGGTGATACGACAGTAGCAATTATAGATCCCACACCCCCAAATTGTAGAACCTGCCACAATATTCATAAAACTTACACATGGGATGATTTTAAACTTAAGACAGAATCACCCGTTACCTTAAGAGCAGGTGGAGGAATATACAATCAGGGAGAAGGAAATCTCTGTGCTAACTGCCATCAGACAAGAAATGCTGATATGATTAAGCCTGGTCAAGACCCTGTGAATATAACTTCACCTTACTGGGGACCCCATTATGGCAATATGTCAAACCTCCTTTCTGGTAATAGTGGATTTGAAGAATTCCCTGGAACTTATAATAAACAGCATCCCCATTATACAAGTATTACAGACGGATGTCCTCAGTGCCATATGGCTGAACCTTTTGGTGCTCAAGCAGGAGGACATACTATGAATATTTTCTATGTATTTCATGGTCAAACCGAACTTTTAACATCAGGATGTACTGGTTGTCACTCTGATCCTGAGACAAAATTTGAGAATTTGGAAGCAGAAATAGAGGAAAAACTTGATTCTCTTAAAACACTTCTTGTAAATGCTGGTATTTTAAATCCATCAACTGACCGAGCAATTCCAGGTACTTATCCTCGTGCCCTTGCAGGTGCTTTCTGGAATTATAAGTTTGTAGAATACGGTAAGGCTATACATAATCCAGCTTATGCCCGCTCTTTGCTTGATAATACAATTGCCAATTTTCCAACACTTACTAAAAAAAGATTCGCAGAAAAATAACTTAAGAAATAATTAAGGGGAGGTTCAAATCCTCCCCTTTTATTTTTTATAAACATATGAATTTTATTTTTTTGATTTTTTTTACCTTTAAAATAAATTTAAGCTCTTATCTTTATCCTTATGCAATTGATGAAAAAAAATACTATCCTCTTTATACATACCTCAATTTTGGTTTAGAAAATATTTATTTAAAGGGTTTTTCTTTTAATTTTTCTGGAAATAACTATTATGAAAATGATATTTCAAAATTTAAAATTTTTGGATTCAATTTAAATTATCAAAATGAAAGATATTCTTTAAAATTTGGAAGAAACTTTATTTATGAAGGAGCCTCATCATTTATTGATGGTGCTCTCTTAACCCTTTTTCTTAAAAAAATAAATCTTTCAGTTTATGGTGGAAAAAAAGCTTTATTGCCCTTTGAAGCCAAGGATGTCTTTTTAAAAGATAATCCCTATATATTCGGAGCTTTAATTAAATCTTCATTAAATAATTTTTCTTTTTCAACTTTTTGTAATAAAGATGAAGCAGGAATTTCTTTTAAGTTGAATAGATTTTTAGCACCCTTTGTGTCTATAGCTTACAATTTTAGAGAAAAAACTATTGAAAGGTTTGAGTTAAGTTCAAATCTAATACTGAAAAGGAAAGTTTTCCTTAACCTTAAATACTATTTAGAAAGTCCATTTTTAAGACCTCTTGAATATCTGAAGGAAATACTACCTCTTAAAAATAATCAGCGATTTTTCCTTTCTTTAAGTTTTACTGGTTTAAAATTTTTTAATCCATCCCTTTTCTATAGAATTAACTATTATTCAGAAAAAAGAGATTTTGTTTATTTAATTTTAAGAAATAATTTTTTATCTCTTGGTGGAGGATACGGCGAACTTGGAGAAAGAAGAGAAGTTTTATATTTTCTTGAATTCTTTTACCCTTACAAAAATCTTCTCTTTAAGTTATCCTTTAAAACTTTTGATGATTCAGAGCTCTTATATAAACTCTATTCCTTGATTTTAGGTTTTGAATATAAATTTTCAAGCTTTTTAAAATTTACTTCTGAACTGAGAGCTTTTAAAAATGTCCTTTATGAGAAAGATATAAGAGGTTTCTTTGGTATAAAATTTAATTACGAAAAATGAAAACTTTAATTTTATTTTTATTGATAAATCAAAAAAATTTTAACTTTTCCCATAAAAAACATATAGAGATGGATATTGTATGCACTACCTGCCATGAAAAAGCCATTTTATCTGATTTTCAAAAAGATGACCTTTTACCAGGACATAAGGAATGCTCACAGTGTCACGGAATTGAAGAAAATTGCTCTCAGTGTCACACTGAAAAAAAAGAAAAAATTGAAAGACTCCCTATTTATATTTCAAATTTTTCTCATAAGAAACATTCAAAATTTGATTGTTCAATTTGTCACGGAAAAATTAAGGAGGAAGAAGTTTTTCTCTCTATGAGAAATTATGCTTATCCTGTTATGAGTCAATGTATAAACTGTCATAGGGAAAATAAGGTAGCTTTTCTGTGTTCAACTTGTCATACTGATAAAGAGGAAAAGTTAACGATTTTTCACCCCAAGAATTATAGATTTCTACATTCAGAGGAAGCAAAGTTTAGTGATAAAAATTGTAAAATGTGTCATGATGTGGATAATTTAATTTTGATAGGAAGTATTGAAATTCCTGCCTGTAATACATGCCATGCAAAGGAAAATATTGAATTTAAAAATCATCCTGAGAATTTTAGATTTTCTCATTCCTTCTTTTACTATTCAGGTGAAAGCATTTGTTCTTCCTGTCATAATGATTATAAGGATTGTGTTGTTTGCCACAGGAATGAAAAGATTTATCCCTTTGATCACAATTCAGTTGACTGGGTTAAAAGTAGTGGTGGATTGCATTCTGAAGAAGCAAGGTCAAATCCTTTAAGGTGTGTAGTATGTCATGAAGAAAAAGATAATGTTTGTTTAACATGTCACAGGGTTGGAAAATGAGATGTTTAAATTTTTTAATTATTTTCTTTCTTTTATTTTCATTCTGTTCAAAGAAAAATCCTGAGATACTTAGAAGTTATCATCCTGAGAAATGGTATAGAATTCATGATGATAAAATTCGAAATATGGGTGGTAATTATCAGCCCTGTTTAAGGTGTCATGCAATGGAAGGAGAATCTCCCTTTGAAGGTGCCCCGGCTTGCAGAAACTGTCACACTTCAGAACCCTGAAATTGTATTTTTTATTGTAAAGATTTTTTAATCATTTTTTTATGTCTCTCCATATATTTGAATTTTTTTTTATATAATGTTATAATAAAAATTGTTTTATTAATAACACCTTTTTAAAAAAAAGTAATAAAGGAGTTGATATATTATGATAAATTTTGTTGTTATTTTTTTATATGTTCAAACTCTTAGTTTAAATCCTTTTGTTCAGAATTTTTTTAATCCGGATATATCTTTGATTGCTGATTTTTCTTTTGTAGGTATTGATATTAAAGATGAATGGAGAGAAGAACTCTTAATTCCGGAATTTATCAGTCATTCCCATTCACATATAAGTAAAAGTAGGGGATTTAATTTTAATTATCTTGAACTTGTCTTTTCAGCCTTTGTGGATCCCTATTTTGAATTATTTTCTATTAATACAATAAATCCCGAGTATGGAATAGAAATTCATGAACTTTACGGTGATGCAAAATTTTTGCCTTCTGGATTTGGTTCAAGAATAGGTATTTTTAAAAGTGAAATAGGAAGGCATAACTCTAAGCATGCCCATTACTGGGATTTTAATGATTCACCAATAATATATGATGCACTTTTAGGTAGTGAAGGATTAAGTGGATTGGGATTAAGAATTACATATACTTTTCCCTTTAATTTATTTTTAAAGTTAGGGAGCGAAATTTTTCAAAATTCTTATGAAGAACCTGTATCATTTAATGCAGATGGTTATGAATTTCTTGATAAGAAAATTGAATCTTTTTCAAAACCTTCTCTTTTTACAGGGTATATTAAAACATCTTTTGATTTTATTAATCATGTATTTCTTTTAGGAAGTTCTATCATTTATGGAGCTTCAAATATTTTTTATTCTAACCATCATAAAGAGACTTCTTTTAATTCTGCTATAAGTTCACCAGGAACAGTTGTTTATGGATTTGATGTTTCGTATAAGTATATTATTGATGCTTATAGGTATATTTCCTTTCAAGGTGAATATTTAAGTAGAATTATTGATGGGAAATTATATCTTATGAGTGAAACAGATACAAATTTAGCGATTGAGCGTGATTTATATAAAATAAATTCTGGACTTTATTCCGAGATAGTATTTAAGTTAAATAGAAGAATTAGAATGGGTTTAAGGGGTGATTATCTTTTTGAACCATTTATTAGGATAGATGGAAATATTTCTCAAAGTAATATTAAAAATTTATATAAAATTTCTTTTATGGCAGAGTATAATTTTACGGAATTTTCAAGGATTAGATTTCAGTATAATTATGATCATACAAAGTATTTTGAGGAGAAAATGCGTCCGATAAATGAATTTATTTTAAGTATCAATTTATCAATAGGTGCTCACGGTGCCCATATGTTTTAAAAAAGGAGGTTAAAAATGTTAAATATTTTTATTTTGTTTTTTTTCTTATTAAAAGAAGAGCCAATAAGGGTTGTTGTAAGTTATCCATATATTGCTTCTATTGTTAAGGAAATAGGCGGAGATATCCTTGAGATTACTATTCTTTCCAATGGAACAGAGGATCCCCATCATGTGGTGCCAAAGCCCTCTTTAATTGGGAAATTGAGAAGAGCAGATATTTTATTTATCAATGGAGCCTCCCTTGAAATTGGTTTTTTACCACCTCTAATTGAACAGGCAAATAATCCAAGGATAAATCCGGGAAGTAAATTTTTGATTGATTTATCACAGAAAATTGAATTAATTGATAAACCGTTAAAAGTAAGTAGAGCTGAAGGTGATATTCATCCTGAAGGTAATCCTCATTATTATTTAAGTTATAAAAACCTCCCTAAAATTGCAGAAGGAATTTTGGAAGGGCTTATTTCAGTGAGGCCTGAAAAAAGAGAATATTTTGAAAATAATTATAAAAATTTTATTGAAAAATATGAAAATAAGAAAAAAGAATGGGAAGATGTTTTAAAAAAGATAGGTTCTTTAAAACTTATTCAGTATCACAGAATGTTTAATTATTTGGCTAAAGATGGAAATTTTGAAATAGTTGATGAAATAGAACCTAAGCCTGGAATACCTCCTACAGCAAAGCATATAGAAGACATAGTAAATAAAGTAAAAGGGCAAAATTTTATAAAAATTGTAGGTGCTGTTTACAATGATATAAACACAATAAAGAAACTTTCAGAAAAGACCGGTATTAAGTATGTGATACTTCCTCATGATGTAAATAGTTTAAGTGAGGTAAAGGATATTTTTTCTCTATTTGATACAATTTTTAAAAAACTTTCAGAGTGATAGATATTCTTTTTACAAGTTTTTTATTTGCAACTGTTTTAGTTGGAATTCATTCTTATTTTGGTATTTATATAATTGAAAGAGGGATAATTTTTACAGATCTTGCAATAGGACAGATGGCAGCAGTTGGAACTGCTATTTCAATTTTGCTTTTAGGAGGTAAATTTTTTTATCCTATTTCGCTTCTTTTTTCTTTAATTGGAGCAATTCTTATTGCTTTAACTTCAAATAAAAAAAATTTAAGTCATGAAGCTTTCATAGGTCTTATATATGCAACGGGTGTAAGTTTATCAATAATTTTATTATCAAAAAATCCTCATGGTATTGAAGAAGTTCAAAGGTTACAAGCAGCAGATATTTTATTTATAACAAAGAGTGATTTAATAAAAACTTCAATACTCTATTCAATAATCGGATTAATTATTTATTTTTTTGTAGAAAGGGTTAAAGGTTTGAAGAGGGAAATACTTTTTTTTACCTTATTTGCAATTACTGTAACAAGTTCAGTAAATCTTGCTGGTGTTCTTGTTGTCTTTGCAATCCTTGTTGTCCCGGCTTATGTGACCTTTTTTTTCATTAAAAAATTTTCTTTGAGATTAATAGCTTCCTGGATATTTGGAATTTTAATAAACATTCTTTCAATTCTTATTTCTTATTTTTTAGATTTACCAACAGGTTATACTATTGTTGCTTTTTATTCCTTATCTGCAATTATTATTTCTATGTTTTTTAAATAGTTTTTTAATATGAACATAAATGAGATGGTTAAGGAAATTTTTTCTTTAAATTCTCTTTTAGTTTTGACAGGTGCTGGTGTTTCACAAGAAAGTGGTGTTCCAACATTCAGGGGTAAAGATGGATTATGGAAAAATTATGATGCAAAGGAACTTGCAACACCTCATGCTTTTGAAAAGAATCCCAAACTTGTATGGGAATGGTATAATTGGAGAAGAAAAATAATTTTAAAAGCCAAACCAAATTCTGCCCATTATGGAATTAAAAAGTTAGAAGAGATTATTCCTGATTTTTTGCTTGTAACCCAGAATGTAGATGATTTGCATAGGGAAGCAGGTTCAAAAAAAATAGTAGAAATTCATGGTAATATTTTTAGAACAAGATGTACAGTTTGTAATAAAAAAGAGTTTGATAAAAAAGTATTCAAAGATGAAGAATTGCCTCCTAAATGTAAAACTTGTGGTAGTCTTTTAAGACCTGATGTTGTATGGTTTGGAGAACCTATTGATGAGATTATTTTTTCAAGTATTTTAGAATTCCTTTTAAGATGTGATGCAATTCTTGTTGTTGGAACATCTCTATTGGTTTATCCTGCTGCTTCTATTCCTTTTTATATAAAGGAAAAAGGGGGAAAAGTTTTTGAGATAAATTTAGAGCCAACACAGATTTCAGGAATTTCTGATATAAGTATTTTTGGAAAGGCTGGTGAAATTTTTGAAAAATTTATTAATATTATTACTTAATAAATATTTCAACTTTATATTTTTGTTTCAGAAAATTTAAGATTGAGTCTTTTTTTGCTTGGGTTTTTTGAAGGTATAAATAGGAATTTATTATTTTTAATAAATCTTCTTTCTTTGAATCTGTTTTCTTTTCGTCAATAAGCTTAACTATAGCATATCTAAAGGGAGATATTTCAACGACCCCGCTTATTTCACCAGTTCTTAGATTTAAAACAGCGTTTATAAAGGGAAGGGGTAAATCAGGGTTTATTTTTAATACACCAAGATTTGTTTTTTCTATATTGGCAATAATGTTGGGCAAAGATTTTAGTTCCTGTATTACTTTTTCAGGTTTTGAATTTATCATTTTATCTCTGATTTCTTCCAGTTGATTTTTATCTCCACCTATAACATAAGCAATGAGGATATCTTTTTCAAAATTATTTCTATTGATTTCATAAAAATTTTCAACTTCCGATGGTTTTATTTGAATTTTTGATTCAACTTTTCTTTTGATATATTCTTCTGCGAGTATTGATCTTTCAGCCCATATTATTCTTAATCTAATTATTGAATCATTTAGAAATCCCTCGTCCTTTGCTGCAAGGTAATATAAAAGTGTTTCTATACCTAAATCTAAAACTCTCTTTTTTTCTTCCTCATCAATAAAGGGTTTTAGATTTGAAGGAAAATGCATTTCAAGTTCTTTTTTTGTGATGGCTATTTTGCCAACTTTTGCAACAGGATAGTTTTTTTCTTTTATTTCTTTTTTCTTGCAGTTTATTAAAAGAACTGTCAGAAGAATTATGATTATTTTCATAAGTTTAATTATAAAGAAATTCTTTTAAATTATAAAAATGATGGTTAAAAAGAGATATTAGATAATGGGAAAAGGTAAAAATTACCATTATTCTATAATTTTATGGTATCCGCACCCTTTAGGGTGTGCAAAAATTCACTTTAAGATTAAAATATGAGAACGAGAAAAAGTACGTTAAAAACTAGTCTATCCGCAATTTTCTATGATTTCGGACAAGGGTAGCCGCACCCTTTAGTGTGCGTTAAAAACCCTTTAGGGTGTGCAAAAATTCACTTTTTATCCTGAAATAGTTGAATTTATAAAAAGGAAAAGGTGGAAAGTGTCCCAGAATGGGGCAGGATACTTTGAAAGTGCTTCTTGATGAATTTTGTGAGGAAAGAAAGATAAAATCTTTTTTGCATCAACTATTAAAATACCAAATCTAAAAGCAATGCAAAAACGGGTAAAGTAAAGGTATATTTTCTGTGCAGTTTTTTTAAAGACGAAGTTTGGTTTTGCTTATGCTTACAAATCTTTGAGAGGTGAAATGCAAAAGATTTTATGAGAAAATGCCTATGTTGAAAGATTTAAATAGGATTATACAAAAAACATTTTGTAGGAGGCACTTCTTTTAATCTTATTGAGCCAAAAAATTCAATATATTTATATATCAATAATTCTTATCACTTTAAATTTTTGGTATTCTACATTTAATTGATGAAATTTTTAAAAAATCTTTATAATCAATTATAAATAAAACCCCATATTTTTTAAAAATATGAGAATAGAAAAATATGATTTTGGTGAAATTGTTATAAATGGTGAGAAATATAGAAGGGATTTAATAATTTTTCCTGATAAAATAAAAGAGAACTGGTGGAGAAAGGAAGGACATTCTTTATGTATTGAAGATTTAAAAGAAGTGATTGAATACAAGCCTGAAATTCTTATAATAGGGACAGGATATTCAGGGGTTATGGAAGTAAAAGAAGAGGTTATAAAAGAACTTGAAAGAAATAATATAAAAGTTATAATTAAAAAAACAAAAGAGGCAGTGAATATTTTCAATGAATATACTCTAAAAAATAAAAAAGTTGTCTGTGCCCTTCATTTAACTTGTTAATTAACAAGGAGGCAAAAATGGAAGAATTAAAAAGAAAAATAAAAGAACTGGCTGAAAAAGTTTATAAAGAACTTGGTCCATTTGGATTTATTGAAGAAACAAAATATGAGGTTGCGCTTGCCTATGAATTTAGAAAAAATAGATTAAAATACCTTGAACAACTCCAGGTAAATATAATGTATGAAGACCAAATTGTAAAAGAAGGTAAGGTTGATTTTATAGTTTTTGATGAAAAAGAAGAAAATGGGCTTATTGTTGAACTTAAAGCAAAAGAAGAGATTGAAGGTGGATTCTTGCACCAATTATTAAAATATTATGAGGCAATAAAGTCTGAAAAAAGTGGTTTCCCGAAATTTCTTTCTGAAAAAATAAAAGGTGGAGTAGTATTAAACTGGAGATTAAATAAACCAATAAGAAATAAACTACTTGAAGGATTTAAAGAACCTGAACGCATTTCTTTTGTATTAGAACCCGAAATTGAAAAATTTTCCATAGAATATAAAGATATTATTGATTTAATTGAGATAGAAGTTCCTGTTGAAAAAAAGAGAAAATAAATTAAAAATAAAAAGGGTTTTAAATTCTTATATCTCAAAAATAGATGGCTTAAAATACTATTGTGATAGATGTTTAAAAACAGAAAGGTGGGGAGGGAGTGTTCCTTTAATGATAATAGATGCAGCATTTACATCAATTGGACTAAATTATTTTACAGCAGTTGTTCCAAAAGTT
>JBDRZL010000028.1 GCA_039803925.1 candidate division WOR-3 bacterium
ATTTCTTGTTCATGTATTTTAATTTCACCAAATTTTTCTTCAAATTTCTCAATATTTTCACCTAATGCTTTCAAAAGTAACTTTGCATGAGATGGTGTCATTATTATCCTTGCCTGAACTTTTGCTTTAGGAACACCTGGCATTATTCTCGCAAAATCAAGAATAAACTCAGAGGGGGAATGTATTATCATAACAAAATTGGAATATATTCCTTCAGCTTCCTTTTCTCCAAGTTCAATCTGTATCGGGGGTTGATGTAATGTTTTCTCTTCCATTTCTTATACCCTGTAAAGGAAAACTGAACAATTGGGACACCTAATAAGTTTAGTTTTACCCTCTACTGTGAGAAGTGAGGTGGGAAGCACAGCAAAGCAATTTAAACAGGTTCCTTCTATAAGTGGGGCAACACCTTTTCCATACCTTTTTAAAAGCATTTCATATTCATCTCGTATATCAGGAGGCAACTTATCTATTTCCCTTTTCCTGACATCTTTAAGTTTCTCTATTTTTTTCTCATCAACTTCAAAACCTAACTCTTTATAATAGGGATTTTCCAGTAGGCTTAGCTGAGCATCAAGGTCGTTAATTGCTATTAAAATATTAATAAAATTTAATTTCTCTTTAGCCACCTTTCGCCTCCAGTTCTTTTAAATAATTTATAAATTTCTTTTCGTTATCAAAATTTAAATAATTTTTATCCTTTGAAAGTATCCTCGCTAAATGAGCGATTTTCCCAAGAGTAATAAGGTATCTTGAATCAGGATCAATAGGGGTAGCACAAAGTAAAAAAATAAGATGAACAGGCTTTCCATCTATAGCATCAAAATCAACACCTTTTTTACTTATTCCAACAACAAGATAAACATCATCGAGCATCACACTCCTTGAATGGGGAATTGCAATCCCTTTTCCAATACCCGTTGAACCTATTTCTTCCCTTTTTAAAACTGATTCATAAACACTTTTTTTCTTTTCCTCACTTATTGGTAAAACATCAATCATTTCCCTTAAAACTTCACTCTTCGTTTTCCCCTTAAGGTCTAAAATTACAAGTTCTGGTTTCAAAAGTTTTGATATCATTTTTTATTAAAATTTTAAGGGGATTGAACCTCTTCTTCATTAAATAAAAAATGTCTATTTTCTTCCAGATAAATAATAAAAGAGTATAAGTAATTTTTAATTGGGTTATCAAGTTCTGAAACAAGTTTTTTCAAATCTAAAAAATCTGGAATTAAATATTCATAACACCTTTCCATTACACCTTTTTCCAAAAGAAACTCCCTAACCTTCCTGCTTAAATCAAAATTTTTTTCTTTAAAAAACTCTGGAAATTTTTTTTCAATTTCTTCTTTAAAGAGTATATGGGGAAGCGTTATCTTTCCCTTTTCTATATCTTCACCTTCTTTATAAAAATCATATAGATCGTCAAGAATTTGAAAAAGAATTCCAAATTTTTTTCCAAATTTTTTTAAACTTTCAACATATTTATAATTAACAATTATCCCCCCCATTTCACAACAAGCTGAAAATAAAGAAGCAGTCTTTTTTTCTATAAGAAGTAAATAGTTTTTTAAATCAAATCTTTTTTCCCTTTCAAGAAATTCATCAATTATTTCTCCTTCACACATTTCAACAGAAGTCTGTGCAAGAATCTCAAAAAGCCTCACATTTTTGGCTTTTCCTATAAATTCCATTGCTTTTGAAAAAACATAATCTCCAATTAAAATGGCTATGTGATTTCCATAAGAAAAATTTAATGTCAGAGACTTTCTTCTTATTGTTGAGCCATCGACAACATCATCATGAATCAAAGATGCAAAATGAACAAGTTCAGTAGCACATGCAACATCAACTTTCTCTTCCTTCAAATCTTCAAAGGCAAAAGAAGAATAAAGGGTAAGTAAAGGTCTAAGTCTTTTTCCCATTAATAAATTATCGGGAATATAGGGAAAGTAATCCTTTTTAAAAATTTCATTAAGTTTTTCATTTACTTTTTCTATACCTTCTCTTACGGGTTCATAAAGTTCTTTTATATTCATTAAAAATCAATTATATAAAAAATTATATATCTTTTTCACTTTTAAAAGGAGATTTAAATAAATATACCCCAAAAGGTATATTGGCTACAACACCAGAAATAAAATAAAGTAATGAAAGAGAAACTGATGTCTCAAGAGAAAAATAAGAGCTGAAAAGAGCATAAAAACCTGCTTCTCTTATTCCGAGTCCAGAAATCGTAAGCGGAATTGAATTTAGAGAATTAATGAGGGGTATTATAAAAATAAAGACAAGAGGAGATAGATTAATAGAAATAGCTCTTGCACAGAAGTATGCCTGAATTGAAAAAAAAGTTTGCAAAAAAATTGTAAGAAAATAGCTCAAAATTAAAAGTTTCTTGTGCTTTGAATATATTTTAAAAGAGTCATACAATTTAAAAAATTTATCTCTTAAAGAAGTAAAGGGAAATCTTGATAAAATTTTTTTATAAATATTTTCAAATATATCTGTCCAAGAAATATAAAAAAGAAGAATTATTAAAAAGGAAAATAAAAAGGAAATAAAAATCAATTTCTTTGAATTGGGTATACCTTTTAAAAAAAGAATGCCAAATGGAGCAAAGGAAAAAATACCAAAAAGACCTATAAATCTGTCAACAAGAACTGAAGCAAAAGCAAAAGATTTCCCAGATTTAATTTTTTCTCCAATCATGTATCCCCTCAATACATCAACGCCAAGAGTTGCTGGGGAAACAGTATTTACAAGCATACCGAGTAAATAAATTTTAAAAATTTCTGAAACTGTAAAATTTCTTGAATGTTCAAGTAAAAGCAATTTCCATCTTATTGAGAGAAAAACAAAAGCTAAATAGTAAAAAATAATTGATAAAATAATATGGAAAAGATTTGTTTTTCTATATATTGAAAGAAACTCCTTAATATCTATTTTATAAAAAATAAAACCAAGAATTATGAAAGTTAAAAATAACTTTAAAAGAAATATAATTTTCTTATTCAAGGTTAAAAATTTTTAATGAATTTTCAAAGGAGATCTTGCTTAATTCTTTAGAATCGATTTTAAGCAGGTTAGCTGCAAACTCTATTGTGTAGTGAATATAAGAGGGTTCATTTCTGCCTTTTAAGGGTTTCGGAGTTAGATAGGGGCAATCTGTTTCAAATAAAATCCTATCTAAGGGTAAAATTTTTAGAGAGGATTCAAGTTTTTTTGACCCGTATGTAAGAGAACCTGAGAAAGAAATGAAAAAATTAATTTGAAAAGCATTTTTAGCTTCATTTATTCCTCCTGAAAAACAGTGAAATATACCCTTTAAATTTTTATTATCTTTTAAAATTTCAAAAACTTCTGGAAAGGCGTTTCTTACATGTAAAATTAAGGGTAAATTTCTTTTTTTGGAAAGTTCTATATGGGCTTTAAAACAATCAATTTGAGCCTCTTTTTTAGAAAAATCCTTATAAAAATCAAGACCTGTTTCACCTATTGCAACTACTACTTCTTCCTTTGAAAGTTCTTCTATTTTTGGAAAATCCTTTTCAAAATCATCAGCTTCATGTGGATGTATTGAGCAGGAAGCAAAGATTTTCCCTTTGTATTTCCTTGAAATTTCAATAGCCTTTTCTGAAGAAGGAACATCATACCCAACTACAATCATTTTTTCAACACCCTTTTCAAAAGCTCTTTCAATAACTGAGTCAAGATCCTTTTCAAAAACTTCATCATTAAGGTGAGTATGTGTATCAAAAATCATTTCTTTAATTTTACTTTATAGTATCTTTAATTTTCACAAAAACCGAATCAGGTTCTAAAAGATTATCAAAAAATTTTTTTAAAATATTTTTATCATTATTAACAGGATAAGGATTAATTATGTAATTTCTTATTTCCTCAGGATCAGTAGAAAAGGGGATTTTGAATAAATCATATGGGAAAGGAGGAGTTAAATTTTTGGGAAAGATACAGAAAATGTAGTTATTTAAAAAAAGAGCCTCATAAATTGCAGTTGAATAAGAAGAAAAAACAATTTCTGCTTTTTCTATCTCATCCCATAAGTTAGTAGTTAAAATAAAAAAATTTTTAAATTTAATTTTTTTGAGTAATTCTTTATAAATTTTTAAATTTTCTCTTTTTCTTGCCTTTATAACAAGAAACAAATCCCTTTTAACTTCAAGTGCTCTTTTATAACCTTCAAGAAAAGTAGAAAAAATATAAATAAGTTCATCTTCCATCCCTTTTGCTTGCTGGGTAATATAAAGTATTCTTCCTTTTTCTCTTTGATATTTTTTTTCTCTTTTAAAAAGTGAAACATGAAAGGGAGAACCTGTAACAAAAATAAACTTTTCATCTATATTTCTTTCTAAAAATCTTTTTTTAAATTCCTCTCCCCACACAAAGAAGTTATCTTTATTTTTAATAAAAAAGCCAAACTCACCCATCGCAACTACTCCCTTTTTCCAAACATGACCATGCTGAAGTGTAAAAGACTTATTAAAAAATTTTTTTAAAATTATCATAAATTTAGTTACATTCTCGTGAGTAATAAAATATTCATAATTTTTCAGTTCTCTTTCTAAATAACATAAATAAGAGAAAAGAAAGGGAATCCTGTAAAAAAGATAGTATGTAAAAATCTCCCTGTATTTTTCTCTTAAGGCTGATGGTAATTTAAAAAATAGTTTTTTTAAAAATTTCCTTGAATCTAAATAAAGATTAAAAGAAGATTTTAAAAAAAAGGAATATTTAGGAAAATAAAAGGAATCCCTTTTTTTAAGAAAAAATTTAAAGGATTGAGTGTAATACAAAAAATCAATATCTTTTAAATAAAAAGTAGTTAATACCTTTGCTTTCCTTTTTTTTCTTAAAATAAGAAAAATAAAAAATAAAGCCGTAAACTTAAAAATTCTTAAAAAAAGCTTATATTTCAAAAATTTTTCCCTTTCCTTTATTTTGTTAAAAATATTTAAATAGCTTTTATCATTGCATTTTTCTGATAATAGTTCGTCTCTTATCAAGGGAAATATTCTCCAACCGAGAGAATAACTCAAAACTTCATAAATATTTATACCCCTATAATCGGTATTAAAAATTTTCTTAAAAATAAAAAAAAATTTATTTAATCTCTTTTCGCTTTCAAAACTTATTTCAAAGGGATTTATTTTTTGCATTTGAAATTTTAAGAAAACTATATTATAATATTAAAGATAGGTTCAATTCCTTAAAAAAATATTAAAAAATATGAAAAAGAATGTTTGTGGAATTGATAAAACAATAAGAATTATTTTAGGTATTGTAATAATTTTACTCGGTCTTATTTTTAAAACACTTTGGGGATTGATTGGAATTATTCCTCTAATTACCGGTTTAATCGGATTCTGTCCTTTGTATATCCTTTTCCGTATTGATACCTGTAAATTGAAAAAAACTTAAAAAATTTAAAAATTATATTTTTTAATTAACTCTTTACCTTTTATAAAAGACTCTTTTGCCATTAAAAGTAAATCTTCTAATTTATTCAAGGGCCACTGGGTTGAGGCATCACATTTAGCACACTCAGGGTCCTCATGAACTTCAAGAAAAAGCGCATCAACAAATCCAGAAGAAAGACCTGCCCTTACTAAAAGGGGTATGAATTTCCTATCACCCCCCTTGGGATCAGATGAGGATATTCCATAATTCCTAACTGAATGACCTGCATCAAAAATTAAGGGATAACCATTTTCAGCCATTATCTGGAAAGAACGAAAATCAACTATTAAATTATGATAGCCAAAAAAAGTCCCCCTTTCAGTTAATAAAATATTTTCATTCCCCTGTCTTATAATTTTTTCAACAACTTTTTTAATATCAGCTGGAGAAAGAAATTGTCCCTTTTTAACATTTATAGTTTTACCTGTCTTTGCAAGTGCAAGGGTTAGAGAAGTTTGCATGGAAAGGAAAGCAGGAAGCTGAAGGATATCAAGAACTTCCTTTGCTATATCCACTTCCTGAGGTGTATGGACATCTGAGAGAACAGGAACATCAAATTCCTTTCTAACTTTTTCAAGAATTTTCAAACCCTTTTCAAGACCCGGACCCTGATAGGAAAGTTCACTGGATCTATTATCTTTCAAATATGAGGATTTAAATACAAAAGGAATTGAAAGTTTTTCGGTTATTTTTTTTATCTTTTCAGCAGTCCTTAAAGTTGAATTTTCATCTTCAATAACACAGGGTCCACCTATAAAAACTAATCTATCATCTCCAAACTCTATATCCTTAACTTTTACTTTCTTTCTTTCCATCACTCACATGAACAGCTTCCACCGGAACAACAGGAATTACCCTTACTTTCCTTTTCTTTCTCGCCTTCTTTTTTACCCCCACTACTTGTTTTCCTTGCGTAATCAGTTATATAAAAACCAGAACCTTTAAAAATTAAACCTACACTTCCTCTCCATACTTTTCTTAAAGTCTTAGTCCCGCATTCAGGGCATTTCTCAGGCTCCTTTTCTCCTGGTAAAACAAGTTCTTCAAAACTTTTTTCACATGTTTCACACTTATATTCATATATAGGCATATTTTACCTCCTTTTTAAATTATATTATAAAATAAAAGGGGGGAGAAGGTATATTTTTTTCATTTAAACCCCTCCCCCCTTTTTAATCAGTATTCATCCATAGGTGGTGTTGGAACTCCTGAATCTTTCTTTTCTTCTTTTATTTCAGTAACAAGAGCCTCAGTTGTCAAAAGGAGTGCAGCAACAGATGCAGCATTCTGAAGGGCAATTCTTGTAACCTTTGTAGGATCAATAATTCCAGCTTCGAACATCTCCTTCAGCTCACCATCCCTTGCATCAAATCCTATATTTCCGCCTCTCCTTAAAATTTCTTCAACAATAAGAGCTCCTTCATATCCAGCATTTTCAGCAATCCATCTTGTAGGTTCTCTTAAGGCTTTCTTTACAATCTGGACACCGAGCTTTTGATCACCATCAAGGGTAGCTTCAAGTTTTTCTAAAGCAGGAATGCATCTTAAATAAGCGACTCCACCACCGGGAACAATTCCTTCTTCAACAGCAGCTTTTGTAGCATGCATTGCGTCTTCAACTCTTGCTTTTTTCTCCTTCATTTCAGCTTCTGTAGCAGCACCAACATATATTATAGCAACACCACCAGCAAGTTTTGCGAGTCTTTCCTGAAGTTTCTCCCTATCATAATCACTCTTTGTTTCCTCAATCTGCTTTTTAATCTGTTTAATTCTTGCCTGAATATCTTCTTTTTTTCCTGCACCTTCAATTATGGTAGTATTATCCTTATCAACTATAACTTTTTTAGCTCTTCCAAGATCATCAAGTCTTGCGTTTTCAAGCTTTAATCCTTTTTCTTCTGAAATTACCTGTCCTCCTGTGAGAATTGCAATATCTTCAAGCATTGCCTTTCTTCTTTCACCATAACCAGGTGCTTTTACAGCACAGGATAGTAATGTTCCTCTTAACTTGTTTACAACAAGTGTCGCAAGGGCTTCACCCTCAACTTCCTCAGCAATAACAAGGAGTGGTCTTCCACTTTGTGCCACTTTTTCAAGAACAGGAAGGATATCCTTTAAAGAGGAAATCTTTTTGTCATGAATTAGAATATAGGGATCTTCAAGAACACATTCCATTTTATCAGGATTGGTTACAAAGTAGGGTGAAATGTATCCTCTATCAAACTGCATTCCCTCTACAAATTCTACATAAGTTTCAATTCCTTTTGCTTCCTCAACAGTAATCACACCATCCTTTCCTACTTTTTCCATTGCATCAGCAAGTTTTTTACCTATTTCTTCATCGTTGTTAGCTGAGATAGTTCCCACCTGTTCAATTTCCCTTCTATCCTTTACTTCTTTTGAAATTTTCTTCAGTTCTTCCACAACAGTATTTACAGCCTTTTCAATACCCTTTCTGACTTCCATTGGATTTGCACCAGTAGCCATCATTTTAAGTCCTTCTTTAAAAATGTATTCAGCAAGAACAGTAGCGGTTGTGGTTCCATCTCCTGCCACATCACTTGTTTTTGAAGCCACTTCTCTAACAAGCTGAGCACCTATATTTTCAAAGGGGTCTTTAAGTTCAATTTCCTTGGCAACTGTCACACCATCCTTTGTCACCTGTGGAGTTCCAAATTTTTTTTCAAGAATTACATTTCTACCCTTTGGACCAAGTGTGACCTTTACAGCTTTAGCAAGAATTTCTACACCTCTTAAAAGTTTCCTTCTTGCTTCTTCATTATAGCGAATATCTTTTGCTGCCATTTTTTACCTCCTTTTTTATTCATTTTTTTCAATTATTGCAAGGATATCATCCTCTCTCATAATTAAATATTCATCTCCCTGAATTTTTACTTCTGTTCCTGCATATTTAGAAAATAAAACCTTATCTCCTACTTTAACCTCCATTGGAAGCCTATTTCCATTATCATCAAGCCTTCCTGGACCTACTGCCATAACCTCACCTTTCTGTGGTTTTTCTTTTGCTGTATCAGGTATAATTATACCACCAGGAGATTTTTCTTCTTCTTCCTCAATTCTTTTAATAACAACCCTATCTGAAAGTGGTTTTATTGGAAATTTATTAGATTTTTTGGACATTACTCAATCCTCCTTTTCTCAAAATAAAAAGGGACTTGAACCCTTGAAAAGAAAAAAGTTTTAGAATTTATGAAATTCAAATATGAACTAATACCGGACAAAATTATATGAGAAAATATTCGCATAGCGTTCGATTAACTTATTTTTATATATACTCTTTCACTTGATTTTTTTCAAGACTTAAATTTATAATATTTTCAATGTCTCCTGGAACAGTTCTCTTCAAAGATATTATTATGCTTCCGCTCAAGGAAAGGGATAAGTTCAGAGATAAAATATACAGAATTTTAAAAAGAAATTTTGATAATAATCTTTCCCACCAGCTTGTTTATGTAATTGATGAACTTGTTTCAAATACTGAAGAATATGGATACAAAGGAAAAGGAGGAGAAATTAAAATTAAAATCTTTAAATTCAAAAACTACATAAAAATTGAAATAATGGATAAAGGAGAAAAACCGCCTCTTGATAGTAATAATAAAATTGAATGGAAAGAAATAATAAAAAGAGGAAGAGGACTTGGCTTATATTCAGTAAAAAAAATTATAAATTCCCTTGAATATAGCAGAAAAGGTTCATGGAATGTTTATAAGGCTAAAAAGAATTTATAGATGAAAGCTGCTTACATAGAATCTCATGGCGGTCCTGAGGTTATAAAAATTGGAGAATTGAAAGAATCTGAATTAAAAGATGGATACGTAAAAGTTAGGGTTAAGGCTGTTAGTTTAAACCATCTTGATTTATGGGTTAGAAAAGGACTCCCAAATTTAAAAATACAGTTTCCCCATATACTTGGTTCTGATATAGCTGGAATAATTGAAGATATAAAGGGGGAAAGCTTATTTAAAAGAGGTGATAAAGTAATTCTTTATCCTGCTACTTTCTGCGGTTCTTGTGATAAATGTATCTCAGGAAAAGAAAATTTATGTAAGGAATATAAAATACTCGGAGAAAACACCTGGGGAGGAAATGCTGAATTCATTATTGTGAAAAAAGAGTTAATTTTACCTTTTCCTTCTAATTTAAGTTTTGAAGAGGCATCTTCTCTACCCCTCACTTTGTTAACAGCAATGCATATGGTTAAAAAAAGTAAAATAAAACCCTATCAAACAGCCCTTGTTATGGCTGCAGGTAGTGGAGTAAGTGTTATGTTAATCCAAATTTTAAAAGCTTTCAATGTTTATGTAATTGCAACATCAAGTAAAAAAGAAAAACTTGATAGAGCAAAAGAAATTGGTGTTGACGAAGTTATTAACTATTCAGAAAAAGATTGGGAAAAAAAACTTAAAGGTAGAACAATAGATTGCATATTTGATCACACAGGAAAGGAATTTTTACCTTCCCTTTTAAAAATTGTAAAATGGGGAGGAAAAATAGTAATATGTGGTGCAACTTCTGGAGCTGATGCAAACATTGATTTAAGGTATATATTTTTTAAACAAATAAGTTTAATAGGTTCAACTATGGGAAGAAGAAAGGACCTTATTGACGGACTTCAACTTGTTAATATAGGGAAAATAAAACCTGTTATTTACGAAGTTTTACCACTTGAAAAAATAGTTGAAGCACATAGAATGTTAGAAGAAAGAAAAGCATTTGGAAAAATTGTTTTAAAAGTAAGTTAAATTTATCTAAAAATTTTAACTTTTTTTATACTTTTTTCATCTCTTGATATTATTTGAAATTTATAATCACTAAACTCAAGAATTTCATTTTCTTCGGGAAAATCACCTTTAAGTTCTATCAGAAAACCTGCAATTGTTTCGTAAGGTCCTTCTGGAAAAATAATTCCGTAAACTTCTTTTAAATCATCTATTCTTGTTTTTCCATCAACAACTATTTCTTTTTCAAATTCATGGAATTCACCAAGCAGTTCAAAAATAATATCCTCTTTTGTAAAGAAACCTTTTATCACACCATATTCATCTACAACAATTGCGATATGAATATTATTCTCCTTCATTTTTTTTAGAGCCATTTCAATTTTTGTATTTTCAGCAAAAAAAAGAATTTTATTTACTTTTTGTAAAAGTTCTTCCTTAGTTAAAGAATTCAGTATATCTTTCTTTAAAAGGTAACCTATTATATTATCAACACTATTTTTATAAACAGGAATTTTTTTATATTCAATACTATAAACTGTTTTTTTAATGCTTTCTAAGGGCTCATCAATGTTAATTGCAAATAGTTCTGTTCTTGGTTTTAAAACTTCTATAACTTCTTTTTCGCTGAAATAAAGAGATGACTTAAGGCTTCTTCCTATCTCTGGTGGAATTATACCTTTTCTTTCTTTAAGAAAAATAAGCCATAAAAGTTCATCTCTTTTAGATTGAAATTCACCTTTTAAAAATTTGTTATAAATTTTTGTTAAAAGGTTAATAAAAGGGGAAAAAATTAAGTAAAAAATAAAGATTATCGGATGAAAAATTTTTATAAAATTAAAAGAGAATTTAGAAGCTATATATTTAGGTAAAAATTCACCAACTATTATTATTAAAATAAAAGAAAAAAAAGCTCCTGAAAAAATTGCCTCCCACATGGAAACTTCAAGACTAAAATATCCTGTAAATAAAATTGCTATAGAAACATTAACTAAGTTATTTAAAAGTAAAATAGTATTTAAAATTTCTCTTGGTTTTTTTAAAAACACTTTTCTTGCATATTTTGATGAAGCTAAAAAAATTTTATCAATATCAAGGGAAACAAAGGCTGTTTCAAATCCAGAACATAAAAAGGATAAAAAAAGAAGAAAAACTATTAAAAGTATAAACTCTTTTTCCATTAAAAAAATTCAACAGAAAAAGCTTTCTCAATTTTCTCAACAAGTCCCTTTAAAACAGGTTTTGGACCAAATTCTATCCCTTCTTTTACTCCCTCCTTTTTTAAAAATAAAACTGAATCAATAAACAAAACAGGTGATAAAATCTGTTTTTTTAAATTTTCTTTTATCTCTTCCGGGTCATTGCTTGCCTTTCCAGTTGAATTTTGAATAATCTTAAATAAGGGTTTTTTAAATTCTTCCCTTTCAATGTATTTTTCAAATTCAATTGCTGCATCTTTCATTAAAGGTGAATGGAATGCTCCTGAAACATTTAATTTTAAAACTTTTTTGTAATTTCTCTTTTTAGCAAGTTCTAAAAATTTTTCTACACTTGAAACAGGTCCTGAAACTATATACTGCTCTTCTGTATTGTGATTTGCTATAACAAGATTATGGTCACCAATTTCTTTCAATATTTCAATAACTTCCTCTTTTTTCATTCCAAGAGCCACTCCCATTGTTCCTTTTGTTTTCACTCCTGCTTCCTGCATAAGTTTTCCTCTTATCTTAACAAGTTTTATTACACTTTCAAAATTTAAAACAGAGGAAGCATAAAGTGCTCCAAATTCTCCGAGGGAATGTCCAAGGGAATAACCTATATCATCTAATCCTTTTTCTTCTTTATAAATCTCAAATTTCCCTATTCCAACTGCAAGTATAGCAGGTTGAGCAATTTCAGTTTGAGTAAGCACTTCCTCAGGACCTTCAAACATAATTTTTTTTAAAGGAAAATCAAGGATTTTTTCAGCTTCATCTATAACTTTTTTAAATATTCCATTTTTCTCATATAAATCTTTACCCATACCAACAAATTGAGACCCCTGTCCTGTAAAGAAAATAGCTTTTACCATTCTATCAAAGCAGAACCCCAGGTAAAACCTGCTCCAAAACTAACAAGAAGAATTAAATCTCCCTTTTTAAGAATATTTTTTTCCTCCATTTCAGAGAGGGCTATGGGAATTGAAGCAGCTGAAGTATTACCATATTTATCTATATTCACATATACTTTTTCTTTTGGCATATTTAACCTTTCTCTCAAAGCTTCAATAATTCTTATATTTGCTTGATGGGGAACAAAAAAATCAATTTCTTCAGGTTTAATTTTGTTCCTTTTAAGAATAATATCCACAGCTTCTTCCATTTTTAAAACTGCATTTTTAAAAACTTCCTTACCTTTCATTTTTATAAAGCATTCTCTCTTTTCAAAAACTTCAGGTGAAAAGGGCTTTAAAGAACCCCCTGCAGGCATAATAAGAAGATCTTTTAAAGAGCCATCAGAACCAAGAAAAACATCAATAATTTTATCTTTTGAATTTGTATTTGTCACTAAAACTGCTCCTGCTCCATCTCCAAATAAAACACAGGTTGACCTATCTTCCCAGTCAAGAAATCTTGATAGAGTTTCAGCACCAATTACAAGACAATTTTTAACCTCTCCACTATTTATAAGACCTTTAGCTAATTTAAGTCCATAAATAAAACCAGGACAGGCTGCCCATATGTCAAAGGCAAAAGCATTTTTTGCTCCTAATTTATCCTGTGTATGACAGGCTGTTGAAACTACATAGGTATCAGGAGTAGCAGTAGCAACAATTATTGCTTCAATTTTTTCAGGAGAAATACCAGCTTTAGAAAGTGCTTTTAATGCAGCTTCTTTAGCAAGGTCACTGGTAGCAATTCCTGGTTCTGCTATTCTTCTCTCTTTTATCCCGGTTCTCTCTGTAATCCATTCATCTGAAGTCTCAACAATCTTTTCAAGGTCAAAGTTTGAAAGTATAAAGGGCGGTACATAATGCCCTACTGAAATTATTTCTGTTCCCATAACTTAATATTATATATAAACTTAATTTTAAAATAAAAGGGGAGAGGGATTTTTTTCTGAACCCGGGGGACGGAAAAAAATTAAAACCCTCTCCCCAAAAAGAAGGCTTTTTTAAATAATACCATATATAGATTTAATTTATCAAGTTTAGTGGTTTTGTCTCTTTATTTTAAATGTCTTATAATCTCCAATACTTCCTTATTCCTTTCCTCTGCATTCTTTTCCATAACCTTTAAAGTCTCATCCATTTTATAAAGCATCTCACTTATCTTTTCTAACATCTCTGATTGCCTATTTAGAATTTCTGTGTGTCTATTCAGTGTTTCTGA
>JBDRZL010000029.1 GCA_039803925.1 candidate division WOR-3 bacterium
ATAAATTTTTAAGACTTCTCAAAACCTCATTTAAACTCGGGGCTTTAAACCATTCCCTTCCTGTTATTTCATTTGCAAAAGCTCTATAAATATCCTCTATTACTTTTTTTAATTCCTTAGGTAAACTTGGAGGAAAAACTTTTACAAAATTTTTCCATTTTATACTATCAATTTTTTTCGCTTTTTCCACTTCTTCAAACCATTCCGTTTTTCTGTAATAGATCCTTGCAATCTCTTTACTCACATGAATTCCCTCATAAGTAAACCTACATTCATCAAGTGTTCCTATTGCATCTACCACTATAATTTCCCTTTCTTCATTAAAACCAAACTCAAATTTCCCATCTTCATTAAAAAGATCCATTTTTTTAACTTCTTCTGAAATCAGGTTATTTATAAAAAGTGTTTTTTCCTTTATTTCCTCCATTTCCCTATCACTTAAACTTGCTATTTCCTTTGCTTCCTCAAAACCTATATATCTATCAGTTTCCTCAAGTTTTGTTGAAAAATCAATAAAAGGCTTTTCTAACCTTTCTCCTGGCTTTGGCATCCTATTTAAACCAATATCTAAAGGCTTTAATTTCCCCTCTTTTAATCTTTTAAAAACTGATGAGCCCTCTGGAAGTGAATTTCTGTAAATAACTTCAAGGGGAATCAAAAAGTTAAATCTCTCCTTTTTATAAATAGAATAATCATATTTTCCTTCTTTTATTTCAGGTTTTAAAACTCTTAAAAGTTTTATTTCCATTACATTTGAGGGTTTTTTCAAATCTTTCAGTTTTTTAACTTTCCCATCTTCTAAAAGCCCGAGATAATGGGTTTTTATACCAAGATTTTCAAGTTTTTCAAAAAAATAACTTGATACAATACATAAAGCCTTACCTTTATCCTCTATATGATCAGGCATTTCCCCCCAGTCAAAAACAGAATACCTATCTGAAAATATAAATCTACCTAATCCTGGTTCTCTTTCATATGGGGTTTTTATAACATAAAGGTCCTTTACACTACCCAATTTTTAACTCCCTGTCAGAATTCTCAATTTCATTTTTAATTTTTTCCTGGTATTCTTTGATTTTTTTTTCAAGATTTTTATCCTTTAAAGCAAGTATTTTTAAAGCAGAAAGTGCAGCTCCTTCAGGTTCTAATACTGTAAGTGGTGCAACACCAGAAGGCATTCTCAAAGTGGAAAAAATATCAAAGCCGCTATATTTTTCACTGTATGGGGGACAAGCTATACAGGGTTTTGTTGTATTTGCATCAACGAATCCACTTAAAGCATTACTTTTCCCAGCAACAGTTATGAAAATAGCATCTTCATTTTCATATTCTTTCAAAATTTCAAGGACTTTTAAAGGTGTTTTATGGGCAGAGGCAATCCTTAAAACACATTCCACTTCAAACTCTTTCAATTTTTCAGCGATCTTTTTTGAATGTTCAAGGTCTTGCTTTGAACCCATAATTATAACCACTTTCATTTTTTCTCCTTTTTAAAAAATAATTATAAAAGAACTTGAGAAAAATCTTAAAATTCTTTTAATATTTAAGTCTAAATTTTAATGAATAAACAATCTGTGATTATATTCAGAGGAATACCAAGATCAGGAAAAACAAGTTTAGCAAAAAAACTTTTTGAAAATTTAAAAGAAAAGGGATTTATATTACTTCAATACGATGAAATTTTTAAAATAAAAAAAGTATTTGAAAAGAAAAAAATGAGATTTTCAATATTTTATAACATTACAAAGGAACTTATAAAAGAAGGATATTCCTTAATTCTTGACTACTCTTTTACCTCAAAAAAGGAAATATCAAAAGTAATTAAATTTCTTAAAAGGAGAAAAATATTTTTCAGGATTTATCTTTTAAACCCACCCTTTGAAATTATACTTGAAAGGGATAAAAATTTTTTAGAACCAAAGGGGAAAGAAAAACTTTTTAAATTTTATAATAAATTGATGAAAAACTTTGAACCCTATTCCCTTGTTTTAGATACTGGGAAATTAAAAGAAGAGGAGACTTTAAATATTATAATAGAAGACCTTAAAAAAAATGATCTTCTTTAAGGCTCACCCTGATTCAAAACCAAAGGATGGAATTGTATCAAAATACATAAATAGATACTTCTCTTCACTTTTTACAAAAATAATTATTAAAAAAAATATACATCCAAATAAGATAACCCTTATATTTTTAATACTCTTTTCTTTTTTTCTTATTTTATCAGGAATTTTAAGAAGTATTTTTTTAACAGGTTTTTTCTATCAATTAGCTTCAATTTGTGATGGAATTGATGGAGAAATTGCAAGAAAGAAAAATCTTCAATCTGAGGGTGGAGCGCTTCTTGATACTGTAAGTGACTACATAGTTGATTCAATTGCCGCTTTTTCACTTTGTTATTCTCTTTCAAAATACAATTTCAATAATTTTTTAATTTTATTTATCACATCCTTTACAATAATGACAAGACTTATAACACAGTTTATTGTAAAAAACACAAAAGGTTTTAAAAGACATATTTTAAGAGACACAAGGGATTTGATTGTTTTTATTATCTTTATCTTTTCAATTTTAACAGAAATTTTCAAAAATCCTTATATAATGTTTTATGGATTAATTTTTATCAATATATGGAGATGGGATAACGGTATTTATAGATTATACAGTTTTATTAAAAAAAATTCTTAAAGTATTTTAACCCAGATTTCCTTTGCCTCACCTATTTTATAAAAATCCTTGATTTCTGCCTCTTTTTTAAAACCCATTTTCTCATAAAACCTTCTTGCCCTTTTATGCTTTTCCTGTGTCTCAAGAACTATCATTCTTATTTTTCTTCTATTAACCTCATTTAAAAATTCTTGAAATAAAATCTCTGCTATACCCTGACCGTAAAACTCAGGGTCAACAACAATCCATAAAAGCTCCATTACAGAATCAGCAAGAAAATTCTCTGAAAAAAGAATAAATCCAAGTAAATTCCCATTTTCAAAAATTCCTATTCCCTCGTATTCCCCCCTTTCAATTCCATCAAAAACACATAAACAGGTCTTTATGTCCTTTTCATTGAAATCAGGAGTTCTATTTAATATATCAAGAAGAGAAGACCTTACCTCTTTTGAGAGTTTTGTTACTTTTAATTCAAGAGTTTTCATAATTTTCTTCTCTCACAAGCTCTTTCTATTAATCTTTCTATAAAATGAGAATATGAAATTCCTCTAAATTCAAGGGCTTTATAAAAGCCAGAATCCCTTGAAATATCAGGATTGGGATTTGCTTCAATAAAATAAATTTCGCCTTTAAAATCCATTCTTAAGTCTATCCTACCGTAGTCCCTCATTTCAAGTATATTAAAAATTTTTAAGGATATATTTTCAATTTCTTTTTCCTTTTTTTTATCAATTTCAGCTGGATAAATAACAGGGGTCAAGGCATAGTCTTTGCTTTTTTTATCCCATTTTGAACTGTAGGTTAAAATTCTTGGCTCTGTTTTAAAGATAACCTCACCTATTCCTATTACCTTATCATCAAAAATTGAAACATTAAATTCCCTTCCATCAATATATTCTTCAGCAAAAAATAAAACATTATATTTTTCAAGTTCTTTAATCCTTTTTTTATAATCTTTTTCATTAAAAATTAAATTTTTCTTTTCAATAAGAAAACTTGAATCACTTTTTCTTGGTTTTAAAATAAGAGGAAAAAAAATTTCATCTTCCTCTCCTACCACAAAAAATTTAGGAGTTTTAATTCCATAATTTTTTACTAAAATTTTTGCCTTTATTTTATCAAGACATAAAGAAAAGGATTCAGGAGGAGAACCGGTATAAGGAATTTCCAAGGTTTCAAGAATACCTGCTACCCAGCTTTCACCTTCAGGTTTTCCTTCAAAATCTTCACACAAATTAATAACAACATCAAAACCTTTCTTTTTTAAAATGTCTATCCAATCAAGTTTTCTATCAACAGGTAATAAAAAAACTTCGCAGGAAAGGTTTAAAAGTGTATCTTTAACAAGGCTAACCTCATCCATAACAGAAGCTCTATCAGGTAAATCTGACTCCTTAGGCTCGTTGTAAAGAATACAGATTTTTTTATTTTTTAATACCATATCTCTCAAAGGCACTCTCTAAAATCTTTTCTATGATCTCTCTATAGCTTAAACCCATTTTATAAGCCATAATCGGAAAATCACTTGTTTCAGGATTAAGACCAGGAAGCGGGTTTATTTCAAGAAAATAGGGGTTAAAATTTTCGTCAAGCCTGAAATCAAACCTTGAAAAATCTCTTAAATCAAGGGCTTTAAAAAGTTTTAAAACATACCTCTTTATTTCCCTTTTCTTTTCTTCCGGTATTTCAGGTGGAACAATATATTCAACCTCCTCCTTATAATTTCTCTTAACTTCAAGGGAATAGAGAAAATCTTCTTCCTTTAATCTTTTTGGTCTTATCTCCATCAATCCAAAGAATTTAATTTTTTCATTTCCAATTATACCTACGGTTACTTCTTTTCCTGGCACAAATTTTTCAACAAGCACTGGTTCCCTATATTTCTCCAGAAGTTCTTTTGCTTTTTCTTTTAATTCATCGATACTATATACCTTTGAGGAAAGTCTTAATCCTATGCTTGAACCCTCATTTTTTAATTTCAAAATACAGGGAAAATCTTTAAATTTAAAATTTTTAAGTTCCTTTAAACTTTTAATAACCTTAAAACTCGGTGTTCTCACACCTATGGATTTAGCAAATCTCTTACATAGCTCCTTGTCTAAGGTAATACTTAAAGCAAGGGGGTCAGAACCTGAATAAGGGATATTAAGCATTTCACATACTGATGGAACATGTCCTTCCCTTGATCTTGTTCCAAACCCTTCAGCAATATTAAAGATAAAATCAACCTTTTCCTTTAAAATTTTCTCTATAAAATCTTTACCACTACCCAAAAGTATAGTTTCAAAACCAAAACTTTCTATCGTTTTTTTAAGAGAATTAACAGTTATTTCTGAATCAAACTCCTCAAATATATCCTCGGGCAAATGAGCAGGTACTTCTTTAGGTTTTAAATCATAGGCTATTCCAATTTTCATAGAAAAATTTTAACTTAATTTTTAATTAAACTATTTTCTGCTTCTTCTTCTTTCTATTCGATAAGTTTTTTCAGGAATTAAGTATTCCTTTTCACCCTTTAAAAGACCAAAGATACCCTCTTTATTTATACCTTTTTGCCTTCCTTCTCTTTTAGATCCATTCCAGGTATAGGATATTATCATACCTTCATAGTTTCTGAGAACAATCCTGTCCTCTGACATTGAGATAACATAATTTGGCATAACAGGAATTTTACCACCTCCATGGGGTGCATCAACAACATAAGTGGGAATAGCAAGTCCTGAAATATGCCCCCTTAAACCTTCAATTATCTCTATTCCTTTATAAACAGATGTTCTGAAGTGAGAAACCCCTTTTGTAGGGTCACAGTGGAATAAATAATAGGGTCTTACCTTTATCCTTAAAAGAGCTTTTAAAAGTTCTCTCATTGTTTCCACATTATCATTTATTCCCTTTAATAAAACAGACTGGTTATTAACAGGTATTCCACACTTTAATAAATTTAAAACTGCCTTTTTAGAAAGTTCGGTTATTTCTTTTGGATGGTTAAAATGGGTATTCAGCCATAGAAAATCATATTGGGATAAAAGATTTAATAGCTCTGGATCAAACAGTCTCATAGGAAGAGTCACAGGAACTCTTGAACCAAGTCTTACTACCTGTATAGAAGGAATAGTTTTTAGTCCGTCAAGTATAAATTTAAGTTTCAGAATTGGCAGGGTTAGAGGATCTCCACCTGAAAGAATTATATCGTTTATTTCAGGATGTTCTCTTAAATAGTTCAAAACCTTATCAAATTCCTGATAAACTTTAACAGTTCCGCCTTTACCGAGCAATCTTTTTCTTGTGCAGTGCCTGCAATAAGTTGTGCAGAAATTTGTTGTAATAAGTAAAGCTCTATCAGGATATCTGTGAATTAAACCAGGGGCAGCCTCATCCTCCTCCTCTTCAAGAGGGTCCCTAACACCTTTTTCATCATGTAATTCATCAATTGTAGGGATTGCCTGCTTTCTTATTGGATCATTAGGATCCTCCGGATCTATAAGGGAAAGATAGTAAGGAGATATGAGTATTGTATATTTTCTTGCAACAAGTCTTATATCTCTTTTTTCCTTTTCAGTTAAAAAGGGAAAAGCTTCAAATAATTGTTCAGGAGTTCTGATTAAATTTCTGATCTGCCATTTATAGTCATAGAAAAGTTCAGGTGGAACATCTTGATAAAATGGCAATTTTTGCCAGAAGTATTTTTCTTCCTTTTTGAGAAGGACAGGCGAGGGGGGAGGCTCGTCCCCCCTTAAAGTATCCTTGTTTTTATCTTCTTTTATTATTTCCATTTTTATCCTTTTAAAGTTTTATTTTACTTAACAAAATTTTCAGTTAATAATAATAAAACAAAAAAAAACAATTTGTCAAGAGTTTGTGGAAAACTTTTTCAAAAATAAATTAAAATTCAATATGTCCTTTGAAAAAGAAATAGGTGAAAAAATAAGAAAAATAAGAAAAAGTGAGGGTTTAACTTTAAAGGAACTTTCCCTGAGATCAGGTTTAACAAAGTCAGCCCTTTCCCAGATTGAAAGGGGCAAAATAACTCCATCAATTTCAACTTTTAAATCAATTCTTGATGCCCTTGGTCTTTCCTTCTCTGAATTTTTTGAAAAAGAGGAAAAGGGAGTATTTTTTAAATTTGGAAAATTTGATTATAAATATATTGAGAAGGCAAATATAAATCTTACCCTTTTAACGCCTTTCGGGAGAAACAAATCCTTTGACATTTTAAAAGTTGAGATTCCTCCCTTTACATCCACAAGGGTAGAATCACCGCATCAAGGAGAAGAGGGGGGTTTTGTTCTAAAGGGAGCTGTTTATTTTCAGTTTGGAAAAAAGAAAATTAAAGTGGAAAGGGGTGAAAGTTATTTTTTTTATCCTGATAAAATTCATTTTTTTGAAAACAGATCTAAAAACAAATCCGCTATCATAATACACATAGTTTCACCTCCTAATATTGACATATTTTAATACTTTTATTTACCTTGTCAAAAACTTTGTTAAAAGATATTTTATTATGTAAAAAATTGCTCTTTTTGTTGGCATAATTTTACCTATAAAAAATTTGGGAAGATAAAGGGCAAGAAAAAATCTAAAAATTGAAGAAAGAAGAAAAGATACCTTTATTCCGGTTTCTTCCCTGTTAAAGGACATAACAAAAATTCCACCGAGATTGTTTCCTATAAAGCTTCCTATACCACCTGTTGTCAGGAAAATCACTTGGTATAGGGGATTTTTTATTAACATTAAATTTATATATGAATGAGCAAGGTTTATTCCTGCCCATCCAAAGGTGCTTAAAAAACCATCTAAATAAATAAAATACCACATCCAAGGGGGTCTTATAATCCAGATTATAGGAATTATTGTTATAAAAAAAAGATTTATCTTTAAAGTTGTTCTCGGTGAAATCTTATCAACAAATTTTCCCCAAAATGGTTGAAAGATTGAGCTACCTAAACCCATTGATACAGTCCATAGTGCTATCTCTAAATTTGTAAGTTTCATATACTTTACAGCATAGTATCCAAACATTGGGGCTGTTATATTTATAAGAAGATTAAAAATAAAAATATAAGAAATAAATTTAACAAATTCTCTGTCCCTAATAATTTCATTTAAATATTTCCCTACACTGAATTTTTCTTCTATTTTTATCTCCTCCTGAAAGAAATAAAGAATAAGAGAAACAATAGATAGGAAAAATAAAATAACAAAAAGAACTTTGAAACCTATTCTTTCAAAGAGTATACCCACTACAAAAAAGGAAAAGGTTTGGGCAAGTGTTATAACTCCCAGCCTCATTCCGAGGTATTCCCCTCTTCCTGAATCAAGAGCCTTTAAAATATTTGAAAACCAGAAACTCCAGGCAGTGGCGGATACATTTAAAAATATTCCTGATAAAAGAATTATGATAAAAAGAATTTTAACCTTCCAGAAAATCTCAAAAAAGAATAAAATCCATATTCCCCTTGAAATGAATCCTGTTAATCCTGCTATTGTCATCGGTCTTCTCAAAAGAAAGAGAAAAAATACAGAAAAAAAGGAAAAAACAAATGAGATATTAAAAAGGGAACTCATAAAGGCAACATCATGGGCATAAGCTCCTATCTTAACAGCAAAGGCAGTTATATAAACTCCATTGGATATGCCTGCATGAATACCTGAAACAATTCCTTCAAGAAGGGAAATATTTAAATTTTTTCTTATATTCATTAAAAAATATAAAAGTATAAATTTAATACAAAAAAATATTGAATTTCAAAGGAATAAATTCTTTTTCTTAGATACTTGAATTTTTTAATAGCATAAATTATAATAAGAAATCCTAACTAAAGGAGGTAAAAATGAAACCAACAGACATTTTAAAAAGTGAACACAGATTGATTGAAAGAATGCTTAATGTTCTTGAAAAGTTTTGTGAGAAACTAAATGAAAAGGAATTTAATAAAATTGATGCTGAAAAAATGATTGATTTCTTTAAAAACTTTGCTGATAAATGTCATCATGGTAAGGAAGAGGATATGTTATTTCCTGAAATGGAAGGAGCAGGTATTCCGAGGGAAGGAGGTCCTATTGGTGTTATGCTTTTTGAACATATAGAGGGGAGAAACTTCATAAAGGGAATGGATTCTGCAATAAAAGAAGGTAATTTTCAAAAATTTAAGGAAAAGGCAATTTCTTATATAGAGCTTTTAAGGAATCATATTTTTAAAGAGGATAATATCCTTTTTAATATGGCAGATATTCATATTGATAAAAAAACTCAGGAGGAACTTTTAGAAAAATTTGAAAAATTTGAAAAGGAAGTTATTGGAGAAGGGGTTCATGAAAAATATCAAAAGCTCATCCATGAAATGGAAAAAAATTATAAATAGGACCTTTCCTAAAAAGCACGGAGCCTGGTCAATATTTTTTATATCAATATTTACAGGAACCTCATGTTCAAAGAATTTTAAACTTTTACCTTTTCTTTTACTTTTTCTTTCAAGTTTTTTTGCTTTTCTAATGCGGGAAAACATAAGTTTATTTTTAAAATTAAGAAAAGGGGATGAAAGAAGAAAGGAAATTTTTGAGATTTCTTTTATTTATTTAATAATAACTCTTTTAACCTTTTTGTATCTTTTAATTATTTATAAATACTACTTATTAATTTTTATAGGTTTACTTGCCCTACTCATTACCCTTTTAAGTTTTTATTTTTCAATTAATCGTCAGGAATTGTCAGTGCCTTCTGAGATTTTGGGAATATTAGGGCTTAGTCTTCTTTTACCTTCTTTTTATTACATTTCAAAGGGAGTTATTGATAGAGATGGAATACTCCTATTTATATTTACCTTTCTCTTTTTTACTGGGAGTGTTTTTCATGTCAGGTATCTTGTTAGGAATAAAAACATATTATCAGAGAAATTTTCAGTAAGATTAAAAGCAGGGAAAGTTTCTCTTTTATATCATACTTTATTTCTTTTATTTTCCCTTTATCTTTCATATAGAGGTTTTCTTCCTTCTTTAATTTTTATTTCAGTGTTGCCGACTTTTTTTAAATCATATTTTTTTGTGTTGAGAAAATTTGATAGGCCCCTTTCTTTAAAGAGAATAGGAATAGCTGAACTTATATTATCAATAATTTTTGCCATATTTATCATTTTTGCTTATTTGAGAGATAATAGGAAATTAATATAACTTTATACTTTTTTAACCCACACTTCTCTTTTCCATTTTTTGTATTTTAAAGGATTTTGGTCTCTTTATTAAAGTAACATCGCCATAGCATTCTTTAAATTGTTTTCCACATTTTTTTATTTTTTAGATTTTTCAAATTCATCTCTATAAATACAAAGAATATCTTCAATTTTTATTGGGCTAAGGTCCTTAAGTTCTTTTGGTAATTCATTAATTTGTAATGCTTTTTTCCCTTTTATATTAAGACCTAAATTTTTGGCTCCTGTCGTTGTGCCAGCATGCAGATATACTTTATCAGGATAAATTCCTAAATTTGCACCTATTCTTTTAGCAGTGTCATAAACATAAAGATCATTAATGCCTTTTATGTCTTTTGTTATTTCCTCAATAATATTATATAATTCGTCAAAGTTATGTGCTTTTTTTATTATATTTTTTTATTTTTTAATCTTTCGGTTGCCTTTTTAAGAGCCTCTTTTTTTAATCGCCTTTGGTGAAAAAATCTTTTATTATCCTGATCTTCAGCCATTCCTGCCTTTTCAATGGTTTCTTCAAAGGATAAATTTTTAAAAAAATTAATCTCTTCTTCTAATCTTTTCCATCCGTTTTTTTTATAGTGGCGTATTATACTTTTCCAATTTATTGCCTTCGTATTTCACCTTCTTTGTGATTATAAATATTATAAAATAAGGAATGATCACCATATTTTTCAAACAATTTTTATATAATATATCATTGAAATTTTTCTCCTTCATTTCCTATTTATGGTTTCTCAGATTTCGATTATGTAATTACTGTAAATCATAATTAAAAAATTTTCTATCATACTTTTAATATTAACCAAAAATTAGGTTTCAATCCCTCATAGGTAGGCTCAAAACGAAATAGATATATACTTAAATGAAGACCTAATAATTAAGTTTCAATCCCTCATAGGTAGGCTCAAAACTTTTCTGCCGATAATGAGGTTTTAGTAATTAATATGAAGTTTCAATCCCTCATAGGTAGGCTCAAAACTTTAGAAGGTTTTGGTGATGGTGAATTATTGTTAGAAAGTTTCAATCCCTCATAGGTAGGCTCAAAACACTGAACCCCCAGATATAAGATTTCACAAGAAAGTTTCGTTTCAATCCCTCATAGGTAGGCTCAAAACATCTGATAAAAACTCCAATTATTGGTGAGTTTGATTTGTTTCAATCCCTCATAGGTAGGCTCAAAACAGAGATGTTGTAAAAGTTTTACCAAAATATTTAATGTTTCAATCCCTCATAGGTAGGCTCAAAACAGAGA